>NZ_JFWX01000010.1:0-101323 GCF_000588095.1 Acinetobacter sp. 1130196
CCAGATGAAGAAGCCTACACCTAAAATCTATCGTACAACCAATTGGTCCTCGTATAACCAAGCTTTAATCAAGCGAGGAAATATTTCAATCTGGTTTGATCCTAAGACGCAATGGTATGCACAACCACAAGGCAAGCAAGGACGAAATCAAACTTATTCCGATACAGCGATTCAATGCTGTTTAATGATCAAATCTCTATTCCGTCTTTCTTTACGTATGGTTACTGGCTTTGTTCAAAGCCTGATTAAACTCTGTGGCTTGAATTGGACAGCACCAGATTACTCCACCCTTTGTAGACGACAAAAGCATATTGATATTGCGATAAGCTATCAGAAAAGTCATGATGGGTTACACCTACTTGTCGACTCTACGGGTTTAAAGTTTTTAGGTGAAGGCGAATGGAAGCGTAAAAAACATCAGCCTGAATACCGTCGGCAATGGCGTAAACTGCATATTGGTATAGATGCTGAAACACTGCAAATACGTGCCGTTCAGCTTACTACAAATAATGTCAGTGATTCACAAGTACTAGGTGATTTACTGGATCAAATTCCACTAGATGAGCGAATAGATTCTGTCTATACCGATGGCGCGTACGACACGAAGTGCTGCAGAAAAGTGATTTCAGATCGTCAAGCACATGCAGTAATTCCACCCAGAAAGAATGCCAAGCCCTGGAAAGATTCTAAAATAAGTTCAATAGAACGAAATGAGTTACTTCAAACGGTTAAACATTTAGGCAGAACCCTATGGAAAAAATGGTCGGGTTATCACCGTCGTAGTTTGGTGGAAACCAAGATGCATTGCATCAAATTATTAGGTGATAGGCTGACGGCAAGACATTTTCAAAGTCAGGTCAATGAAATTCATGCGCGTGTGGCAGTTCTGAATAGATTTACGGAATTAGGTAGACCTCGCACCCAAGTTGTGTCTTAAATTTGAATGGATTGGGGAGAACTCAGCTTTTGAATGTTTATGCAACAAAGCCACTCATCAGTTAAGTTTTAAATATTCGGTCGAGATCAATATTTTCATTAGTCTTGTTTTGGCTATCCTCACTTGTATGATTTTGCAGTTACAGATATTTGAACGTTTAATTCGCTTCATCTCTTTATTTGTTTATAAACCTTTTATGGCATTACTAGAAATTCTAAATCCAAAAAAAGGGCTTTAATTAAAGCCCTTTTTATTGATTAACTGCCTTTACTCATTTGCTCAAGTTCATCCCAACGCTCTAATTTTTCAAGCAATAATTCTTCAATTTCTGCTAGGCGTTGACTTGCTTGAGTCGCAGCATCTGCATCAGACACAAACCATGAACCATCTGCAAGTTTGTCAGAAAGCTCGGCTTGTTCAACTTCCAGCTTTTCAATTTCAGCAGGAAGTTGCTCAAGTTCACGTTGGTCTTTATAGCTCAATTTCACCTTTTTTACGCTACTTTGAGCAGCAGCTTTTTCAGCTTCAGCTTTTGCCTGAGCTTTCTTAACATCAGACTTCTGGTCTACCACTTTTTCATCTGGGCGTTGTAGTAAGTAGTCTTGGTAACCACCAATGTACTCTGCAATACCACCTTTACCATCAAAGACCCAAGTAGAAGTGACAACATTGTCCATAAATGCACGGTCATGCGAAATAAGTAATAGCGTGCCTTTATATTCGGAGAGCATCTCTTCAAGTAGTTCAAGAGTTACCATATCCAAGTCATTGGTTGGTTCGTCCATCACAATCAGGTTCGATGGTTTAAGCAATAATTTAGCAAGCAAAATACGGTTACGCTCACCACCAGAAAGGGCTTTTACTGGTGTGCGTGCACGTTCAGGTGAGAACAAGAAATCTTGTAAATAACTGTAGATATGACGACGGTTGCCATTTACATCCACAAAGTCAGAGCCTTCTGAAACGTTTGCCATGACTGTTTTTTCAAGATCTAAGGCATTACGTAATTGATCAAAATAAGCAATCTCTAATTGAGTACCTGTTTTAACAGAGCCACCGTGTTCGATTTCACCTAAAATAGCTTTAATTAAAGTCGTTTTACCGACACCGTTATCACCGACTAAGCCAATACGATCACCACGCATGACAAGCGTCGAGAAGTCTTTGATGAGTGATTTACCATCATAAGATACGCTCAAGTGCTCAATATCAAATACTAATTTACCAGAGCGATTTGCTTCTTGAGTCGCCATGCTCACTTTGCCTTGTTGTGAACGGCGTGCTTTCGATTCTTCGCGTAAAGCTTTTAATGCACGAACACGGCCTTCGTTACGTGTACGACGTGCTTTAATGCCTTGACGAATCCAAGCCTCTTCTTCAGCTAATTTTTTATCAAATAAAGCATTTTGTTTCTCTTCGGCTTCCATTTGCTGAGCTTTAAGCTCCAAATAGCGTGAATAGTTACCTTCGTAGCCACGTAAGATGCCGCGGTCAAGTTCAACAATTCGAGTCGCAATGCTATCTACAAAAGAGCGGTCATGCGAAATAAATAGAAGTGTTAAATTATTTTGATCGAGTAGGAATTTTTCTAGCCACTCAATACTTTCAACATCTAAATGGTTGGTTGGTTCGTCTAGAAGCAATACGTCTGGCTGCGTTAAAAGAGCACGAGCGAGTAAAACACGACGTTTACGTCCACCAGATAAGTCTGCCAAATCTGCATTTGGGTCGAGACCCATTTTACTTAATAGAGCATTAACCTTGTTTTCAAGTGCCCAACCGTCTAGTTGATCTAGCTTGTGCTGAAGGTTACCCATACGGTCGCAAGCTTCCATATCGCCAAGCATACAAGCATCGGTTGCTTGGTGATACGCTTTGAGTACTTCAGCCGCTTCTCCTGCGCCATCTGCTACAATGTCAGCAACCTTACCAGAATCCATTGGAACGTCTTGGGCTAACATGGAAACCGTTAAACCATTTTGGATAGAAACTTCACCAGAATCTGGTAATAAGCTTCCCTCGATGAGTTTAAGTAAAGTAGACTTACCTTCACCATTACGCCCAATTAAACAGACTCGTTCGCCACGTTCTAGATTAAAGTTCGCGCCATCGAGCAGGGCAGGTCCGCCAAAAGCAAGTTGGACATCCCTTAGGGTAATATAGGCCATAATGTTTTCCAGAATCTCAAATGAGGATTTAAATGACTAAACCACCATATCATGATGATCAAGCGTCATTTTCCGCACCCATTGAAGATTTGCAAGTGCGAATTACATTTTTGGATGATTTAGTTGAACAATTAAATCAACAACTCGCTATTCAAACTCAGGAAATAGCTGATTTGAAAAAACAAATGCAATTACTTTATCAACGTGTGGAATCTTCGGATTTATCAGAAGGCATTGCACCTTTTGATCCTTTAACGAATAAACCCCCGCACTATTAATAAAAAGGCAAGTTTAATACTTGCCTTTTATTGGGGGAATATTTTTAATTTTATTTAAAAACCTTGTAAAACAATCTTCCCTTTTGTTGTTCCACTTTCAATTTGCTGATGAACCCGTTTTAAGTTTTCAGCATTAATTGGACTTAAAACTTCAGTCACAGTTGTTTTAATTTTCCCTTCATCAACCAGCTTGCTGACTTCATTTAATAGGTCACTTTGTTTTTGCATATCTTCAGTCTGAAACATTGAACGCGTAAACATAAATTCCCAATGTACGGATACAGACTTCGATTTAAACGGTTTAATATCTAACTGTTCAGGGTCATCAATTAAGCCAAAATGCCCTTGTGGTGCAATCAACTCTACAATATCTGATAAATGCTGATCCGTTTGAGTGGTCGAGAACACATATGAAGGTGCATTTAAGCCTAATTGCTTGATTTGTGGGGCTAAAGGCTCGTGATGATCTAATACATAGTCGGCACCTAGTTGTTCTACCCATTCTTTTGTTTCGGGACGTGAAGCTGTAGTAATAATTGTTAGATTAGTTAATTGCTTAAGAAGCTGAATGGTAATTGAACCTACACCGCCAGCTCCACCAATCACTAAAATAGTTGTATTAGCAGGTGCAGTCTTTGGAACTTGCAGACGATCAAATAGCATTTCCCAAGCGGTGATTGCAGTTAAAGGGAGAGCTGCTGCCTCTGTTGCTTCTAAAATTTTTGGTTTATGACCAACAATACGTTCATCAACCAATTGCAATTCACTATTACTGCCTTGGCGATTTAAAGCACCTGCATACCAAACAACATCGCCTACTTTGAATTGAGTGACTTTATCTCCAGTCGCTTCAACCACGCCTACAGCATCCCAGCCAAGCACTTTCCAGCCGGATTCCGCACTTATATTTTTACGTATTTTGGTATCGACTGGATTTACTGAAATAGCTTGCACGCGAACTAGTAAATCGTGCCCCTTCGCAACAGGTGTATCGAGTTCAATATCAACGAGTGATTCTGGCGATGTAATGGCACCTGCTTTTTGATATGCGACAGCTTTCATAATTGTGATTCCTCTTGTTGAGAGTTTGATCATAACGTAAGCTTAAAAATAGTGACTACAGACAAATAACGCTCATAGTGTCAAAAAGGATACTGTAAAATGGCAAAAGCTCGACATTCAAGTTTTGACTGCTCACCGGGTTGTTCAGTTGAAGCCGCGATCAGTTTGATTGATGGCAAATGGAAATGCGTCATTCTTTGGCATTTATTAAATGAAGGAACTTTACGATTTAATGAAATCCGTAAACGAGTTCCAAGCATTACGCAAAGAATGCTCACCAATCAGCTTCGTGAGTTAGAACAAGATGGCATTATTCATCGGGAGGTTTATCCTCAAGTTCCTCCTAAAGTGGAATATAGCCTGACTGATTTAGGACGTGGGCTTGAGCAGATACTTCTTGCTCTAAAAACGTGGGGAGATGCGCATCTGGATCAGTTTGGTAAGTTAGCTACTCTTGAAACTGAAAAGAGCGCCTAAATATTGTGCCTAGATTGCTAAGAATATCTATGAGGAAATGTTGTAGTTTTTAACCTCGTCGGTTAATTGGACATTATTTTTATGATGTAACTTGCGTTTTCTGGTCAGCTTATGCAACTCTAATAAAAGAGATTAATAGGTTTTGCTATGGACAATATCGGAATTTGGGTTACCGTTATCATTGTTCTTTTTGTGCTGGGCTCCATTTTTGGTTTAAGAGTGAGTCCGCGTGAAAAGGCACTCGGTATTATGCGAGACAAAGCCCGTAAAATGGGACTACATCCACGCATAATTGCCGCACCTGAATGGACACATGTCCCGATGGCAACTGAAAAGCGTGCCAGCATGGTTGCTTATTATAGTGTATTGATCCCCGATGCTCGTTTAACGCTCATGCGTGCTCGTGTTATAGACGGAAAATTAAAAGTAGTGCAGGGTGATGAGAAATTTAATGATTCTCCCATTGCATTAAAAGGGATTTATGCTATTGATATGCAGGCAAACTGTGTGGGCCTTTATTGGGATGAGGAATCGGACCTAAAAGCCACGCAATTAGATGAGATGAAGGCTTATCTGTTGGCCTTGGCTGAAGCCTGATTTTTAAATTTATTGGTATAGGAATAACATTTTATATGGCGAATACCTCGCGCTCTGCATCTCAAAGCACAGCATCTACTGCCTCTGCTGCACATAAACGTGCCTTAGTGATTGTGGAGTCGCCTGCCAAAGCGAAAACCATCAACAAATATTTAGGTTCGCAGTACATTGTTAAGTCTTCTGTAGGTCACGTACGTGACTTGCCAACAGGCGGCAGCAAATCAACAGAGAAAAAGCCGGCTGCCCGGACAAAACTCACTGAAGCTGAAAAAGAACAAAAAGCCCAATCTGCGCTGATTAATCGTATGGGTGTCGATCCGGAACATGACTGGAAAGCACACTACGAGGTTCTACCTGGCAAAGAAAATGTTGTTGCTGAACTCAAGAAACTTGCCAAAGATGCAGATGCAATCTATCTCGCAACGGACTTGGATAGAGAAGGGGAAGCAATCGCTTGGCACTTACGCGAAGTGATTGGTGGTGACGATAGCCGTTATCATCGTGTGGTATTTAACGAAATTACTAAAAATGCCATTCAAGAAGCATTTAAACAGCCAACTCGCCTAGACTTAAACCGTGTTAATGCACAGCAAGCGCGTCGTTTCTTGGACCGTGTAGTAGGCTTCATGGTTTCGCCATTACTATGGGAAAAGATTGCCCGTGGTTTGTCAGCAGGTCGTGTACAGTCTGTAGCGGTAAAGCTTGTTGTTGAACGTGAACGTGAAATTCGTGCTTTTATTCCAGAAGAATATTGGCAAGTGTTTGCAGACACTAAGGCTAAAAAAGATGATATTCGTCTTGAGGCTGTGAAACAGGCTGGTAAAACACTTAAATTAAAGAACAAAGCTGAAACAGATGCCCTGTTGGATGTATTAAAGGGCGCTGAATATAAAGTTGCACAGCGTGAAGATAAGCCGACTAAGGTGAATCCGAGTGCACCATATATCACGTCGACTTTACAACAGGCGGCAAGTACACGCTTAGGTTTCTCTGTAAAGAAAACCATGATGTTGGCGCAACGTTTGTATGAAGCTGGTTTTATTACCTATATGCGTACGGACTCAACATTCTTGAGTGATGACGCTGTAAGTATGGTCCGTGCTCATATTGAAAGCCAGTTTGGTGAGAAATATTTACCAGCAAAGCCAAACCGCTATGGTAACAAAGCGGGTGCTCAAGAAGCCCATGAAGCAATTCGTCCGTCAAATGTTGCACTTACAGGTGATCAACTTGCAGGTGTAGAGCGTGATGCGCAGCGTTTATATGATTTAATTTGGCGTCAATTTGTTGCTTGCCAAATGACTCCAGCAGAATATTTATCTTCAACTTTAACCGTTGAAGCTGGCAATGTGGAGTTAAAGGCAAAAGGCCGTACGCTTGTATTTGATGGCTTCACTAAAGTTCGTGGTGCTAACAAATCTGATGACGATATCATTTTACCTGCAATTAAAGTGGGTGAAATTTTAAAATTAGAAAAGCTAGATCCAAGTCAGCACTTTACTAAACCACCAGCTCGTTTTACTGAAGCATCTTTAGTAAAAGAACTTGAAAAACGTGGTATTGGTCGTCCGTCAACTTATGCTGCCATTATTTCTACAATTCAAGAACGTGGCTACGTTAAGTTAGAAAATCGCCGTCTCTTTGCCGAGAAAATGGGTGAGATCGTAACAGATCGTCTTGATGAAAGTTTTAATAACCTGATGAATTATGCTTTTACCGCAGATTTAGAAGGTCAGTTGGACCGTGTGGCAACGGGTGAGCGTAATTGGAAAGAATTACTCGATACATTCTACGGTGATTTTAAAAAGCGTCTGACCAATGCTCAAGGTGAGCAGGGAATGCGCCGTAATCAACCAGTTGAAGTACCAGCAGTACATTGTCCTGAATGTTCAAGACCAATGCAGATTCGTACGGGTACTACAGGCGTATTCTTAGGTTGTTCAGGTTATAACTTGCCACCTAAAGAACGCTGTAAAGGAACTTTGAATTTAACACCAGTTGAGTCATTAGCAGCGTTATCTGATGATGACAGTGCTGAAACCGCAGACTTGATGTCTAAACATCGTTGTCCTAAATGTGGTACAGCAATGGACAGTTATGTCATTGATGGTGGCCGTAAGTTACATGTTTGTGGTAACAATCCAGACTGTGATGGTTATGAGCTTGAAGAAGGTGAGTTCAAGATCAAAGGTTATGATGGCCCAACCATTCCATGTGATAAATGTGATGGTGAAATGCAGCTTAAAACTGGCCGTTTTGGCCCGTATTTCGCTTGTACAAGCTGTGATAATACCCGTAAAGTTTTGAAAAATGGTCAACCTGCACCACCACGCGTAGAACCAATTAAGATGGAACATTTGCGCTCGACCAAACATGATGACTATTTTGTGTTACGTGATGGCGCTGCTGGTCTGTTCTTGGCTGCAAGTAAGTTCCCGAAAATTCGTGAAACACGTGCACCAAAAGTTGCTGAGCTTCGTAGTGTTGCTGACCAACTTGATCCAAAATACCAGTTTATTTTACAAGCTCCGGATGTAGACCCTGAAGGTAACCCAACCATTGTGAAGTTTAGTCGTAAGAACCAATCGCAGTATGTGGGATCTGAAACACCAGAAGGTAAACAAACTAAATGGAGCCTGATTTACCAAGACGGTAAATGGATTGAAGGCTAAATAAGACAAATGAAAAATGCTAGCTCAGCTAGCATTTTTTATATCTAGAACAAGAAAAGAAAATTTAATTTTTATGGGGAACAAGAATGTGGAAAAACATTCGGATTTTGTGTCTATTGATTGTTTTATTAATCGTTGCAGTTCAGGCATGGCGTGACCAAAACCAAGACTGGAATCAGCCTATTGTTGTGGTATTGCACCCAATAAATACGGATGGTTTACAAACCACGCAAGCTTATATTCATCAGCTACAAAACGCTGACTTTCAAATGCTTAAAAGCTACCTAAGTGAATGGTCACAGCATTATCGTGGGCAATCAAGTAACTTTGAAATTCGTTTAGGGCAGCAACTACAACAGAGGCCGCCTGTAGTTCCTCAAAATGCCAATATCCTGAATGTCATTTGGTGGAGCTTAAAGTTTCGTTTTTATGCATGGCGACAACAGCAATCTGAAGATAGGGGCGCATCACTCAAACTTTATTTAAATTATTATGATCCAAGTTATCAAAAAGTTTTGGTGCATTCGACTGCTTTAGAAAAAGGCCGTATTGGTAGCGTTAATTTGTTTGCTACACGAGAGCAAGCCCCACAAAATCAGGTTGTTATCGTTCACGAGCTATTACACGGCTTTGGCGCAAAAGATAAATATGATTTAAAAACAGGTCAGCCGATTTATCCATTAGGCTACGCACAACCTGAAAAGGTCCCTCTTTATCCACAAACACGAGCAGAAATCATGGGTGGTCGAACACCATTATCTGAACAGACCAATAAAATGCCAAGTGATTTACAAGAAACTGTAATTGGTTTACCGACTGCTCAAGAAATTGGATGGTTGAAATAAAATTGTGGATAAATACTGTTTTATCCCCATCAATTGTTAATAAACGATGCAGATCTTATACAGACAATAAATGTGAAGTACATCACTATAATGACATTATATAAACTTTCTAATACCTGATAATAAGAGTAGCCATGATGAAAACTGTAGGTAATGATTTAGTTCGTAATCAGCTACATGCTGATCGTAAATGGTATCTAATATTAGGCTTTGTGCTCATTATTTTCGGTTTGGTGTTATTTAGCTCACTGCCATTTGCAACATTTTCGGTTGTTTTCCTATTTGGTATTTTAATGATGATAGGTGGTGTGCTGCACTTGATTGCTGCCATAAGTGTATTTAAGGGCGGTAGCCGATGGCTGTGGGCACTTTTTGGTGTGCTGTATTTAATGGCGGGCTATTACGCATTTTCTACGCCTGTGACTACGGCTGTGGGTTTAACTAGCTTATTATCAATTGCCCTGATTATTGCCGGCGTAATTCGTACTATAAATGCATTTTTATTGAGACCAATCGCTGGATGGGGCTGGACCTTATTTTCAGGGTTACTAACACTCGCTACCGGTATTTTAATTTTAGTTTCTAAAGACTCACCTTTTTGGGTGTTGGGAATGTTTTTAGCAGTAGATATTTTATTTCAGGGAATCAACTTTTTAGGACTTGCTTCTGCAATTAAACATTTGCCTTCTAGTTCAAAAACGGTTTCTTAATATAAATAACGAACAAAAGGACACCTAGGGTGTCCTTTTTTGTTTTTAGTGAGTGAAGGTCCATCTCATGGCATGGGTCTGTTAAACTAAGCCTTGGTGTTTTAGCGATATGTGTTATGAGTCTTGCAAAGTTAATTAATGAATTAAATGCTCAGCAAAAAAAAGCAGCAACTACTACAGCACAAAACTGTTTGGTTTTGGCTGGAGCGGGCTGTGGCAAGACTAAAACCATTGTTGCTCGCGCAGCTTATTTAATTGATCAGGGTTTGTCAGCCAATCAAATTCAGATTTTAACGTTCACGCGCCGTGCTGCGAGTGAAATTGTTGCAAGGGTTGAACAGCATGTTGGTGCACAAGCCAAAGGCCTTCGCGCATCCACTTTTCATACCTTTTGCATGTATTTATTGCGTCGTAATCCGCAAGCGTTTGGTTTAACCCAATTTAGTATTATTGATCGTGATGATCAGTTACTCATGTTTCGCTTATTGAGAGGCAAAGACAAAGATAATGTTTTGCCTAAAGCGGCAGAGCTGTGTGATTTATATTCTTATGCCCGAAATACGCAATCTAAGCTGTCTGAAGCGTTACTCAAGCAATTACCTGAAGCATATGAATATAAATCACAAATTGCTGAGTTAATGAAAACCTATGAACAGCGTAAAAGAGAGCGTAATTTTTTAGATTATGATGATATTTTGTCGATCGTCGCTGTTCATTTACAAAACTCGGAAGCACTGACGAACTGGGTTGCAGGCTTTTGCCAAGCTTTACTGGTTGATGAGATGCAAGATACCAACCCTTTACAGTGGGCTCTTTTGCAGCCACTGATTGGTAAGGTGAAATTATTTTGTGTGGGAGATGATGCCCAGTCAATTTACGGTTTCCGTGGTGCCGACTTTGAAAACATTCATTCTTTTAAAGAACGTATTCCTGATGCGGTCATTCATACTTTAGATCTGAATTATCGCTCGACTCAAGAAATATTAGATTTATCAAATTGGTTACTCGCCCACAGTCCAATCGATTATCAAAAACAGTTACAGGCACATCGTGGCAAAGGACAAAAGCCACAACTCCATTTGTTTGGTAATGAATTTGAAGAAGCCAACTGGATTGCACAAGACTTAATAGAGCGACATCAACAGGGTGCAAATTGGTACGACCATATGGTGTTAGTCCGCTCTGGCTACAGTGCTCGTTATTTGGAAGGTGCATTTATTGCCGCTGAAATTCCGTATCGTTTTATTGGGGGCGTAAAGTTACTTGAATCAGCGCATGTAAAGGATGTGCTCAGTTTATTACGTATTGTGAGTAACCCGCAGGATGACTTGGCTTGGATGCGCTTTTTAACCTTATGGGATGGTATTGGTGACGTTGGGGCCAGCAAGTTAGCACAAGAGTTAATGAGCATTAGTGAGGTCGAAGAGCGTTGCCAGCGTTTGGAGCGTCATGGAAAAGTTCCTTTACAGGCTATTTTGATTTTGAAGCAGCTTGATGTGCTACAGCAGCATGTTGAGGCAAGCATTGGTCTAGCTCTTGATGCCTTAAGTGAACAGTTGGAGCAAAACTATAAAACTAAAGATTGGTCACGTCGCGCTAGAGATTTTGATTTAGTCAAACAACTAGCGCGTAAACATGCATCTCTTGGTGAGTTCCTTGAAGAATATGTGCTTGAACCAATTTCAGTTTCTGAAATTGAAAAAGCGGGTGATGATGATTTAGTGACCTTAATTACAATTCATTCGGCTAAAGGTGCAGAACAGAAGGTGTGTTATGTGCCGCATGTCTCACCAAATCAATTTCCATATGCGCGTGCGCAGGGCGATTTTGATGAAGTCGAAGAAGAACGCCGTGTATTGTATGTTGCATTAACACGTGCGGAAAATGAATTGATTTTAACGAAGCAAAATCTCAATACATGGTCACAAGATACATATGACGAACAAGGCCGTAAAATCGAAAGTTATTTCCTAAATGATTTACCTGCTCATTTGGTGCAGGCAAAAATTCATCGTCAAGTTCCGCAGCCATTTGCCAAAAAACAATGGAACACTTCACGAACAGTAAACTTAGGTTTTGGTATCGATCTCGACTAAACTACTGTATAAGACACTGTGAATACTCAAATGTGTATTGGCCTTTATTATTTAAGGCTAATCAAGGTTGGAAAATGAAAATATTAGTTCGTAATTTAGATCGTTCAGTGACTGAAGCAGAAGTTTTAGAGCTGTTTAAGGCTTATGGTAAAGTTGAGTCTTGTGTGGTTGTTACCGATAAAGATACAGGTAAATCAAAAGGTTTTGGCTTTGTTGAAATGCCGAATTCGCGTGAAGCCAATAAAGCAATCAAAGGTCTAAATACATTTAAGGTAAAAGGTTACGGTATTCGCGTTAAGGCTGCTGAAGAGTAATACTTTTATGCAACAATTTTTAGCTCTTTCTGTGGTTGCTCCAAATGGAACCTATATAGCCCAAGGTGTAAAGACATTTGAAGTCCTTTCATGGGTGCCTACAGAGTTACCTCTTAAAGATCTATTCATTGTTGAAAACAAGAATTTTTTAATCAATGATGGTGATGAGGGATAACGTAAAATTTATCAAGTCTCTCTGGATTTACCATAAATAACGTTGATTTTATCAATGGAGTCGTTAAGCTAAGAATAGCCATATTGATGGCAATTTTAGAACAGGAAAGTTTAGTTATGTCACGTGTTGCTCGTTATCATGCCGATCGTACCAATCAAAAACTCTATTTTGCACGCCTAGCGTGTCAACAAGCAGAGCAAACTGATCATGTACAGCAGGTACAAGCGTATCGTGAAACAGCTGTCTTTCACTTGCATGGTGCGATGTTAGCATTCCTGCAAGAACTGGTACGTTATTACCGTTTAAATGACTCACAGCCGACATTAAAATCGATTGAAGAGCATATGGCGGCAAAAGGACAAGTTTCTCCTGAAGTTTCTGTTTTGCAGCAATTGGCAAAAGATGGTTTTGTTGCAGAGTTAAAGCGTGCTTACCGCATGTGCCAATATGCACCGGAACCTACTGAACCGACACCGGAAGAAGAAACTTCTTCTAATTTGATCATTAAAGTGACTCAGGGGCCACAATCATGGTTACCTGATGTGAAAATTTTGCGTGAATGGCATAGAGAGTTAAGTCATTTAATTGATGGTTTTCGTAACGAAATGGTCGAGTTCTAAAATTAAACTGTCTGAGCGCTTGAAATTTAATCCCAGTGCGCCTATATAAATAAGACGAGAGATGCAAAGTGCAAGGGTGCTTTGCCACCATGTTGAAACATGGAGGAAGTATATGTCTATACAGCAATTGAAAGAGTTATTTGGAAATCAAGAAGCAGTGTTGGAGTTAGTCCAACTCGAAGGTGGTGAGCTCGCCTTGCGTAATGCTGGTTCTGAAAAAGAGCCTTTGGTTAAAATTCAATTTAGTGATGAACTAAAAGAGATATTAGGCGAGCAAACGCCTATCGTTGCCCAGCATATGATTCAAGCTGCTTTATTTGGACTGCTAGAGAAGCAGGTTAATGAATGGCAGGCTGAAGTTGTAGATGAGCAGCCTAAATTCCTAAGTTAAAAAAAGCGTACTCTTGAGTACGCTTTTTTGTGTGCGTTAATGATGTGTTGACTGATGCGCAAGCTCGATTTGATTTAAAATATGATGGCTCATATTCTTCGCCATTTCTTCTTTTGCATAGAAGACTTCACCAATATTTTCATCTCGAATAACGGCTGCTTCTTCTTTACTTTCTGCACAAATTAAAACCTGAATTTGAGGGTTTAATTGTTTGGCAATATCCACAATTCGGTGAATATCTAAAATATCCATAGGGGAAATCACCAAAAGACGTGCATGCATGATATGAGCCTGAATGAGAACGCCGGGTTCAGTTGCTACACCACTTACGGCAGCAATATTCGCTTGACGTAACTTTTCTACAATTTCACGATTTTCTTCGGCAATTACGACTTTAATATTCTGATTAATTAAATTTTCAGTAATACGTCGTCCAACGCCACCATACCCTACAATCACCACTTGATCGCGTAGATAAGCCTGATCGACTTCATCTGGCAGCATAGCGAGTGGGTCACCACTACGTTCAAGAAGTCGTGCCAAATGAGAGCGTTCACGAATCCAGCGTTGTACAGGTTCAACTGCCGAGAAAACAAAAGAGTTAAGCGTAATTGAGAACAAAGCACCCGCTAAAATCAGGTTTTGCGCTTCTAGGGTTAATAGACCTAAAGAAACTCCCAGTGTAGCCAAAATAAATGAAAACTCACCAATTTGTGCAAGGCTGGCCCCGACTGTCAAAGCAGTATTAATTGGATAGCGGAAGAATAAAACCAAGGCCATTGCAGCAAGTGTTTTACCCACCATAATAATTGCGATAACTGCCAAAATATGCAGTGGACGCTCGATAAGAATATGTGGATCAAACAACATTCCTACCGAAACGAAAAATAAAATTGAGAAAATTTCACGTAGAGGAAGAGTCTCTTCTTCTGCACGATGGCTAAAGTCTGATTCTTTTACGACCATACCCGCAAAGAAGGCCCCTAAGGCCATTGAAACGCCAAAGATAGCATAAGAGCCATAGGCGATTGAAACAGCTGCTGCTACGACTGTCAGCGTAAATAGCTCTCTTGAACCTAAGCGAGCAACAAACTGCATAATGATAGGCACTACACGCTTGCCTACAATGAGCATGAACGCAATAAAGCCAATCACTTTTAATAGGGTGATTCCAAGCGTTAACCAAATGTTGCCTTCCGCGCCTGCTGGTGCTTTGCCACCAAGTAAAACTGCTGTAGCTGGAAGAAGTACTAAAACAAGTACCATCACTAAGTCTTCAACTAACAGCCAACCCACAGCAATTTTGCCGTTTACTGAGTCTAAAAGACCGCGGTCTCCTAAAGCTTTTAATAAGACAACAGTACTCGCACACGATAGGCTTAAGCCAAAAACCAGAGCGGAGCCAAAGCTCCAGCCCCATAACATTGAAACGCCAATACCAAGTAAGGTGGCAACAGCAATCTGTAAAATCGCACCCGGCAAGGCAATACGACGAACTTGTAAAAGATCATTTAATGAAAAATGCATCCCAACGCCAAACATCAAGAACATTACGCCGAGTTCAGCAAGTTGGTTGGCAAGATGAATATCTGCTTCTATGCCGGGGGTATTCGGACTAATAATAATTCCGGCAATAAGGTAGCCAATAAGAGGGGGAAGTCGTAGTCGGGCGGCTATATAGCCAAAAAAGAGGGCAACACCGAAACCAACAGCAAGTAAAATAATTAAATCTACGTCATGCGGCACTAAAAACTCCTTTTACGTGAGTTAGGCTAAAGACAAGCATAAAAAATGCCAAGGCGGAATATGTAGAAAGTTTAACAAAAAGGCAGGTATAAAAAAAATGCAAAAAAAAACGACTTCTTTAAGAAGTCGTTTTTTTCGACGCTAAAATTATTTGATTTTAGCTTCTTTGAAAATCACGTGTTGACGGATTTTTGGATCAAATTTTTTGATTTCCATTTTTTCCGGCATAGTACGTTTGTTTTTAGTCGTGGTATAGAAATAACCTGTACCAGCTGAAGAAACGAGACGAATCTTATCACGCATTGCTCAGACTCCTTAGATCTTTTGACCTTGAGCACGAAGGTCTGCAACAACCTTTTCGATACCCAATTTGTCAATAATACGCATACCTTTAGTGGTTAAACGAAGACGTACAAAACGTTTTTCGCTTTCTAACCAGAAACGGTGGTGGTGCAGGTTCGGCTCGAACCGGCGCTTGGTTTTGTTGTTGGCGTGTGAGACGTTGTTACCAACGACTGGACGCTTGCCGGTAACTTGGCAAACCTTAGACATGGTGTAACTCCATTGATTTAGCCAACAGCAAATCTGTGGCCAGTCATACTAAATGTAAACGGATGAATTCATTCAAGGGGCGTTTTATACCAAAAATACGATTAAAAGACAAGCGAAATTGGTAAAAACGAGGCATGATCTAGTGTAACAGATCATGCCTTGATCAGTTAACGCAACAAGGTTTTCGAAATGAAGCGATGAATTGGTTTATTGAACGGTGGAAGAATGTATTTCAAGCTATAAAGTTTTGGATTTGACATTACCGAACGTTCATGTGACAGCCCAAAAAAGCCTTCAGGTCCGTGGTATTTACCCATACCTGATGCGCCGATTCCTCCAAATGGCAAGTCATCTTGCGCAACATGGGTAATCACCATGTTAATTCCGAAATGCCCTGAATGAGTATGTTGAGAGATATAATCAGCACGTGCCTGATCATAATCAAAATAATACATTGCTAAAGGACGCGGGCGACTATTAATAAACTCAATGACCTCTTCGATTTGGTCATATTCTAAAATTGGTAAAACAGGACCAAAAATTTCATTTTGCATAATATCCATTGCAGTTGTTACACCAGTCACTAGAGTCGGTGCAATTTTGCGGACATCATCTAAAATTTCATTTTGCGGATTAACTTCAACAATACGCGCACCTTGATCACGGGCATTTTCGAGATATCCCTGAATACGATTGTACTGTTTATCATTAATAATAGAGGTGTAGTCTTGGTTGTTACGGAAATGTGGGTACATTCCGGCCACAATCAATTTAAAGTTTTCAATGAACTCGGCAGTTTTTCCGCGTGGCAAGAAAATATGATCTGGCGCAACACAAGTTTGGCCTGCATTCCATAGTTTACCTACAGCAATACGCTGTGCGACATCTTTCATATCTACGGAAGCATGTACCAAAGCAGGGGATTTACCACCCAACTCAAGAATAACCGGAACCAGATTTTGAGCTGCGGCTGCCATGACAGTTTTACCAACAGAAGTCGAGCCAGTGAAAATCATTTTGTCGAAAGGCAAATGACTAAACGCATCAGAAATTACACCGCCGCCATTTACCACCGCAACCAGCTCTTGTGGGAAGGCTTCAGAAAGTGCATTTTCAAGAACCTGTCCAAAATTTGGAGAAGCACTCGAAATTTTGATCATGGCATGGTTACCTGCAGCCAACGCACAAATAAGTGGACCAACAGACAGTAGTAACGGGTAGTTCCATGGTGTAATAATGCCAATTACGCCCATTGGTTGATATTGTACCCAACCTTTTGCTGGCTGATGTAATACACTGATATGGCGTTTTGATGGTTTCATCCATCCGGTCAGGTTCTTACTGTAATATTTGATTTGTTCAAGACAGGTAAGTAACTCACCAATTTTGGTTTCCATAATGGCACGATTGCCATAATCAAGGTTAATTGCTTCGGCAATCTGATCTTGATATTTTACCAAGACTCTTTTAAGACGAGCTAAACGATCAATACGCTCTTTAGCAGTGGGTACCGGATGACGTAAGTAGGCAATCTTTTGCTGCTCAAGCAAATCTTGTAAATGCTTAACATCATAAGGAACCTGAGTCTCTGGATTTGTTTTTGTTTGACTGTTCATCGGTACTTACCAAATATACTGATATACTTATTTTTTAGATTAAATACTCTAAAGAGTCAAGTTGGTTTCTGTGTGCAAGTCTTAACCATATGAATTAACGAAGGTTATTAAAATGTCTCTACCTAAAGCTTTGAAGACAAAAGACCGGATTTTGCAAATCAGTTTGCAGCTTTTTAATGAGCGTGGCGAACGGTCTGTCACTACCAATCATATTGCTGCAGAGTTGGGCATTAGTCCTGGAAACTTGTATTATCACTTTCGAAACAAGCATGAAATTATTAAAGAATTAATGTATCAATATCAGGTCGAGACTTTGGAAATGCTATCTTTACCTGAAGACAGACCATTAACGACCAATGACAAAATTAACTATTTTCAAGTGCTCAGCGGTCAGTTATGGAACTATCGTTTTATTCATCGTGATGTTTATCACTTAGTTGAAAGTAACGAAGACTTTAAAAAGATCTATCCACGATTTGCAGGACAGGTGATGCAACAAGGACAACGAATTTATCAGGCCTTTGTTGATGCAGGACTTATGAAAATGACAGCTTCTGAAATTGAAGCTTTAATTATTAACCTTTGGATTGTCTTAACGAACTGGACCAACTTTCTATATATGTCTGGGCATATTAGTGACAATAATCACCTTGAAGAGAAATGGGTCTGGCAAGCATTACGTCAAATGGTTTTCTTAGAAGGCCCTTATTTGATGGGTGAAAGCCGTGCGACTTATGAACAATTGTTAGAATCACTTGGACCCTCTGATCTTTTTGCAAGCTTGTCATCCTTAAAAGATGAATAGTTGTGCTTGTTTATTTAGAGCGCTAGAATACTCGGCTTATCAAAATTTTGTCTCAATTAAGTGATATTAACCAAATGAATATGACCACTGCCAATACAGCCCGTTTACTGATTACTTGTGAAGACAAGCCTGGGATCGTACAGGCTGTATCGAGCTTTTTGTACCATCAAGGTGCAAACATTACCGCGCTTGATCAGTATGCGACGGAAGCTCAAGGCGGGCGTTATTTCATGCGTGTTGAATTTGAACTTGATCATTTACAGTCGCGTAAAGATGCATTAATTCAAACATTTGCTGTCAACGTTGCTGAGCGTTATGGCATGCAATGGCGTCTTGCATTTGTAAACGAAATTAAAAAAGTTGGTATTTTAGTTTCTAAAGTCGACCATGCTTTACTTGAGTTATTGTGGCGTCATGCACGTGGGTCGTTACCTTGTGAAATTACGCATGTAATTTCTAACCATGAAGACTTGCGTGAATCTGTTGAAAACTTCGGTATTCCATTTACTGTAATTAAAGTAACTAAAGACAATAAAGCAGAAGCCTATGCTCAAATTCATGAAATGATGCAGGGTAATGACTTATTAGTTCTAGCGCGCTACATGCAGATTTTAAGTGAAGATTTCGTTTCTAAATGGGAAATGAAAATCATCAATATTCACCACTCATTCTTACCTGCTTTCGTTGGGGCAAATCCATATAAGCAAGCCTATGAAAAAGGTGTGAAGTTGATTGGTGCAACAGCTCACTATGTGACTGCTGATCTAGACCAAGGCCCAATTATTGAGCAAGACGTTGAACGTGTGAGCCACGATTATAATGTTGAGCAGTTACGTGAGCTTGGCGAAGATGTGGAACGTAATGTGTTAGCTCGTGCTGTTAAATGGCATTTAGAAGACAGAATCATTGTAGATGGTAATAAGACGGTTGTTTTCTAATTACCTCATATTTTTAAAAGCACACTTTTGAGTGTGCTTTTTTATGGCTAAAATAAAATTAAAATGTTATAACATAACTATGATTTGAGGTTTCATTGATTACGTTCAATATAGCTCCTTAATGTTTTTTTAAGTTGAGCACGATTTGATAAGTAGTATCTGAAACCAACAAGTTTTAGTGCATTGTCTAAACATGAGAAAAGTAAAGTGATATCACTTTATGAAGTTAGATCGCACAATACTGGAAAGTGTTTTCGCAAAAAAGTAGTTGCAAATGAAAACACTTCTCATTTATTATTGTGGCACTTTATTGTTCTATCCGATGTTTGAAATCGTTTCTATAAATTGAAGTCGACTTCATCATCCATTAGGTAATTAGATTCTTATGAGTCAATCTTCCGCAGCCTTAAACTCTCCCAATCCGATGAAAAAGAAAGTCATCACGGCACTAATTGCGGTTGCAATTGGTCATATCGGGGTCTTATGGGCAGTTAGCCACATTAAGCCTGCTGAACTAAAGCCAATTGATAAGAAGCCTTTACAAGTCCGCTTTGTAAAAATTCAAGAACAACCAAAACCTTTACCACCGAAACCGAAAGAACCGCCTAAAAAGCCGGAACCTAAAAAAGAAGTGAAAGAAGTTAAGGTTGTTGAGAAACCTGTGACTCCACCTAAACCAGTGGAAAAAATTCAGCAGGTGAAAAAGGCTGAAACTCCTAAACAAGCAGTAAAGACAGAACCTAAAGTTGAACCAAAAGTAGTGACCCCAACAACTACTGTGACTGAAAAAGTCGTTGAAAAGCCAAAGCCAGTGGTGCAAGAAGCACCTAAAGCTCAACCTGCGCCAGATCCATCACCAAAACATGTTTCAATTGGTGGTTCAGGTGTGCAGTGGAGCCGTTCACCACGTTTGACTGTTTCACCAAAAGATTTACAAGGCGAAGCGCGTTCGGTTGTTGTACTGATTGAAGCCGATGAAAAAGGCAAGATTACCAACGTACGTGTAACACGAAGCAGTGGCATCTCAAGTCTAGATGACAAAGTTGTCCGTGCTGTACGTGGTGCAAAATTTAAACCTTATATGGAAAACGGTGTTGCTTATCCAATTAAAGCCGAGCAACCCTTTGATTTAACCCCTTAAACGAATTTGAGTCCCAACGGCTAACCTTAATCAGGAGTTCGAATATGAACTTTTCAATCTATTGGCAACATGCAGATGCAGTGAGTAAAACCCTGTATTTCATCTTATTGGCAATGTCGATTGCTACCTGGACAGTTTTCATCTTACGTTTGATGGGGACTCGCCAATTAAAACAACAAGCTTACGCTCAACTCTCTAAAGCTATTAGTTCGCTAAAAGCAAAGTTACAGCCTTTGAGTTTTGAACAGCGTAAAGCAGTTGCAGAGCAAGCATTATTGCGCCAAATTTCTGCTGAAAAAGTCAATGCTGAAAAAGGTATTTCTGTTTTAGGAACAATTGCTTCAATTGCACCATTTGTTGGTTTGTTTGGTACGGTATGGGGTATTTTCCACGCGCTGGTTGCTGTAGGTAAGAGCGGACAAGCAGGTTTGGCTCAAGTGGCTACACCAGTAGGTGAAGCACTTATTATGACTGGTCTTGGTCTTGCAGTTGCGATTCCTGCGGTATTGGCTTATAACATTTGTGTACGTGCTAATCGTGGTCTTGCTCATGATTTACAAGATCAAGCACACAGTTTGTTAATCGACACCATGTTGCAGCAAGACTCAACTGTAAAGTCTGATGTTAAAACTGCAGAGCAAAGTTATGTTGGAGGTCAAGCTTAATGGCTTTTCAATTGGGTGAAGACCACGATAGTGGCATAAATGAGATGAACCTCATTCCGCTAATCGACATTATGTTGGTGTTAATGATCATCTTTTTGGTCACAGCAACAGTTGCCAACCCATCGATTCCATTAACACTGCCTAAAACAACTGCTGAAATTATTGATCCACCACCAAAAGCAATTACGATTAGTATCAATGCAAATGGTGAAGTGGCTTGGGATACTCAAGTAATTAGTCTTGATGAGCTTCAAAAACGTTTCCAAGAAGCAGGTCAAGGTGCGGTTAAACCAACCGTTCAACTTCGTGCTGATAAAGAGTCGAAGTACGATACGGTAGCTCAGGTAATGTCTCGCGCCAGTGAAGCCGGACTGAGCGATATTGCCTTTGTAAGTGAAAACTAAAATTTAGTTTACTCAATAAAAAAGCAACCAAGTCGGTTGCTTTTTTATTGCTTTAATTTATTGATCTTTCATTAGATGCTGGAATTTACTATATAGCTTTAATAGCTTAGGTGGAATCGCAAAGTTGCAATAACCTTGTGAAGGATTCTTTGCATAGTAATTCTGATGATATTCTTCGGCTGGATAGAATGTCGGGGCAGGAGACAGCTCAGTCACAATATCAAGATCGTCATCTTTTAACGTTTGAATCGTGTGTTCTGCTGCCTGCTTTTGCTCTTCGCTATAATAGTAAATAACAGAGCGGTACTGAGTACCAATATCATTACCTTGGCGATTTAAGGTCGTTGGATCATGCGTTGCAAAGAAGACATCAAGTAACTGAGAATATGTAACTTGTTGTTCATCAAAGTCGATGAGAACAACTTCAGCATGCTGAGTGTCACCTTGACATACTTGCTCATAAGTTGGCTGAGTTGTATGCCCACCAGCATAACCACTTGTTACTTTTTCTACACCACGTATCTGTAAAAATACGGCTTCGACGCACCAAAAACAGCCGCCGCCAAATAATGCCTGTTGCATTGTTTTTCCCTCTATTTCCTGCCTATTACAATAGGGTCTATCTATCTAGATTACAAAGTAAAGCGTGTATAAAAAAGTAAAGAAAAAGAGAATAACTTATTTAGTTTTCGATAGCCACCAACAGATCCTCTATATTTAAAGGGTTTTTAAATAAGCTTCTAAATTGGAGAATGTTCCATTAAATCCTTGCGTCATTCCATCGCGTGCAGAATCAAAAGTTGAGTTACCAATATCGTCAGAGTTCCACGGTTGCCAAGTAATTGTGACTTTTGTTTTATTATCAATATCTTCAAAAGTTGTGGTTGCTAACATTTCTAATGGCCATGTCGGTGACATAGGGTGTCGTGTGTTGTTACCGTCTTTGTCTGAAAAAGATTGAATAAACGTTAATCGCTCATTAGGTACAATCTCACGAAACACTTGCTTACCCCACATTTGTGTTCCATCGGGTCCTTCTAATCCATAGTGATAAGTGCCACCAACTCTAAAATCCATTGAGGTATGAATGATTTTGAAATTTTTTGGACTCATCCAATTTTGTAAGTGATTAATATCAGTATGTACCTTGAATACAAGATCACGAGGTGCATTAAATACTTTAGAAATATTAAATGGTGTAATTTTTTCTGTCATGATTATTTTCCTTTATTAGAAAACTGGTTAATTTACAAATTGAATAAGTTTTGGAATTACTTTGTAATTTTTGCAGATCATATTCAATGCTCTCAAAGTGTTCTTCTAATATTTGGCGAAAATGAGTCTATAAAATATCAAGCAGACTCTAGTCAGCTTTGGGTAAACCTTGTCGCACAATTTGAGAGAAGTGTTCACTACTCTGATCTGAAAGTTGTTCAAAATGCTCAGTACGTGGATTGATATGTGCGATTTGATACCACTGCTTTAAACTAATATTTTGATTAAGTGCTTTAAGATCATATAAATAATTAGGTAAGTAACCAGACGCAATTAAGCGATAATCTTTAGGAAGTTGATATGGGTTAATGGCTTGAACCATATCAAAAATCAAGGTTGTGCAATTACTTGTGAGGGTGTTATACCATTTTGGCTGTGCACGTAGCTCATCTGACTTTTTAAGATATTCTAAAAATAGTGCTTTTTGTTCAGAGCGAGGCATATTGACCGGGAAATTATAAACTTGCTCTTTACGAATGTTGCTACGTGTGTAGACAATATCTTTTTCATCAGATGCAATTAAGCTCAGTTCATATTTTCTAAAGAAGCCACCAATTGCTGAAAACTCTTCAGTCTTTTCTTTTCGAATTTCGATGGAAAAAACTAAAGGTTGTTGATTTTTAAATTCGAAACTGACCAGTGTATGGGCAATTTGTGGCCCCATCCAATAAGAGGTAATGATATTTATGCCATTTAACTGGTTTAGATCAAAAGTACGGGTTTCCCAACGGACATCATAGGTTCCATCAGGATGCCAGTTGAAGTTACGGACATTATGCAAGGTAATAACATCGCCGTGTTTTTCGTAACTTAACATATTGGCAACTTCAGGGTTCCAGTCACGGTCTTGACGTGCAGTAATCGAAAAGTACCAAACCAAAGAGCAGGCAAAAGCTAACAGGTAGATTAAAACGTCTGTACGACGGCTAATGATATGCCCATTAAAATATAAGCCTGCCATACTTAGAGCAAAGGCAATCCATATGCCAATAATAATACGGCTGCCTAACCAGCCAAAAGGTTGTTGCACCCATAAGGCTAAGCATACCCAAATGCTGGAAAGCACAATAAACAACGTGAATAAACTATGTAAAGCGCCGAAAGCGAGGGCGATAATAAATTCACGCGTTCCGATATTGTGCATAGGCGACCAGAAAATTATTTTTTATAAGTGGCAAATTCGAATGAAGTTCCTGATTTTTCATCTACTTGCTGTTCGCTTGCAGTTTTATGAAATTCACTCGGTATAGTTGGATAATGTGCATCACCTTGTACATCTAAGTCAACATGAGTGAGCTCAAGACGGTCTGCAATTGACAAGGTTTGCTTAAAGATTTCGCCACCACCAATAATGAATAAAGCTTGCTTTTCGGTGTTTTTGGCATCTTCTAAAGCAGCATTTAAAGCATCTTCAATTGAATACGCAATTTTTACGCCGTCAAAATGCCAGTTAATGTCACGGGTAATTACCCAGTTCACACGGTTCGGTAGAGCACGGCCCATAGACTCAAGGGTTTTACGGCCCATGATCACCACACCACCTTGTGTGATTTCTTTAAAGTGTTTTAAGTCGGCAGAGATATGCCATGGCAACGCATTGCCTTTACCAATACAGTGATTTTTGTCCATTGCGACAACGTGGACAACTTCTACATTTTGCCATGCCATAATTTTATTCTCTAAACCGTAATCTAATGAAATTTAAGCCGTCGTTATACTGCAACTGGTGCTTTAATTGCCGGATGTGACTCGTAGCCTACAATCTCGATATCTTCAAATTTAAAGTCGAAAATATCTTTAACTTCCGGATTAAGTTTTAATTGGCAAAGTGGTAATGGCTCACGCGTCAATTGTAGTTTTGCCTGTTCAAAATGGTTTGCGTAAAGATGCGTATCGCCACCTGTCCAAACAAAATCACCAACACCTAAGCCACACACCTGAGCAATCATATGGGTGAGTAGGGCATAGCTGGCAATATTAAATGGCACGCCTAAGAATACGTCAGCACTACGTTGATAAAGCTGGCATGATAACTTGTTGTCTTGTACAAAAAATTGGAAGAGTGTATGGCAAGGCGGTAATGCAACTTGTCCTGCCTCATTTGGGTTCCAGCCAGAGACAATTAAGCGGCGTGAATTTGGGTTGGTTTTAATTTCATTAATTAACCATTTAATTTGGTCAAAACCATCTTGATTATAAGTACCATCGGCATTTTTGGTGGCGCCGAAATTACGCCATTGATGGCCATAAACTGGGCCAAGCTCATGTTCTGGGCGGCCGAAACGGGCAGTTTGTTCTGCTGTTGCCCATTCATCCCAAATGGTGACTTTATTGTCTTGCAAGTACTTAACGTTAGTATCGCCTTTTAAGAACCAAAGTAACTCAATCACGATAGAACGAAAGTGAACTTTTTTTGTGGTGAGTAAAGGAAAACCCTTAGAGAGATCAAAACGCATTTGATGACCAAATACAGAACGGGTTCCTGTGCCTGTACGGTCACCTTTGTCACCGCCATTATCAAGGATATGTTGTAGAAGGTCTAAATATGCACGCATAACACTCTCGAGTTCGGATTAATTCCATCAAATAAAAGGGAGACGGTTCATGGATCAATAAACCGTGGAAGATAATAGCATGCTTTAGGAATAGTAAAAACGAACTAAACTTTATGCTTAAAAACGCTTGGCACGATTTTGATAAATTGAAACAAGAAAAAATCCAACCAGTACAAAGCCTAAAGCTTGTATCGTTACGATCCAATTGTGCTGAGGGGGCAATATCCACACCACAATAGCAACAATAATGAAAGGGTAAATCCTAAGCAGAAACTGGAAGTTAGATTTATATGAACTACGAGCTGGAATTTTTGTTTGTAAATATTGCCCGAAATGAAGCCCGAACCCTAACACGAGGCTAAGAACAGTGTAAGTCGATGATAAAGGCTGAACTTGATTGGCTGCATAAATTGCAGCACAAACGACAATAATGAAGATGAGTTTAATGTGACGCGGTGCGTTGTACCAATAAGCCAACATAAAACGGGAGCCTATTTGTTAAATAACGATTGTGGTGAAAAAATAAAAGCAGCAAGCGCCATAAATGCAATGCCTTGAATGCCCCAAATAAGTAAGTTAGGCATGGCTTTCACAAAAATAAGTGCAAACAAGAGGGCAATAGGGACCCATGTAAATAGACGGTAAAGTAAACCGGTTGGATTACTTTGAGCAAAATGCAATTTAAAGTAACGGCAGATTAAAAAAATGACCCCAGTTCCCGTAAACATTAAAATAGTATCTAAAGGCAATGGTTGATATTGATATAACCCAATACAGATTAAGAGGGTAATAATTAAGATCATTAATTTTTTAAAAGTCGGGACTTGCGTATTAAACCAGAATTCCAGCATGGCGAATCTTCTTTCTTGGGAGATAAAAACTGTAGCATAAAAAAGAGGAGCCGAAACTCCTCTGATTTAGATGTTAACTGTTCTTTTGAGGGCCCCAGTCATAAATTTTCTTTTGGTAGGCATACCACATCATCCAAAGGCCAATGAGTAGCATTGGAACGGTGAGGATTTGTCCTTTCGTCATCCAACCAAATAAGATAAAACCTTGGTCAGCATCTGGTTGACGGAAGAATTCCATTACAAAGCGTGCAACACCATAACCCATTAAAAATAGGGCAGATACGGCCATGCGTGGGCGTGGTTTTGAGCTAAACCACCACAAAACAATGAATAGAATTAGACCTTCACAAAGCGCTTGATAAATTTGAGAAGGGTGACGAACTAAATGTAATGGATCGGTTGGGAAAATCATTCCGAACGGATAATTCGGATCTGTAACCGCACGACCATATAATTCTCCACCAATAAAGTTACCGAAGCGTCCAAACATTAAGCCTGTCGGTACACAAGGGGCAATAAAGTCGAGTGTCTGGAACCATGTTTTTTGATATTTTTTACACCAGAATAGCATTGCAATCATGACGCCTAAGAAGCCGCCGTGGAAGCTCATACCACCTGTCCAGACTTGGAAGAGCCAGATCGGGTTTTCAAGGAATTTATCAAACTCATAGAAAAGTACATAGCCGATACGTCCGCCGAGTACAACCCCTAAGGCGCCGTAAAACACCAGATCGGAAACCATGTCCGATGTCCAGCCATCACGCTGTTTGGCACGGTAGGAAGCGAGTCCCCAAGCACATAAAAATGCCAATAAATACATGAGTCCATACCAATGGACTTGAAGAGGTCCTAGATGTATTGCGACCGGATCGATATTAGGATAGGTCAGCATTGCTGCTCCTTGATCTTACGTTTTGACAGATTGTAGCGGAATGATGTGAAAAATGTTGTACATTCAATGTGTAAACATAGGGAACAAGAATCAATGTGTATTGTGGCTTTAGCATGGCATGTTCTGGATGATATGCCCTTGTGTCTGATTTCAAACCGTGATGAGTTTTATCACCGACCAACCGCATTGTTGCATCAATGGGAACATACGCCAATCATTGCAGGGCAGGACTTACAGTCGGGTGGTACTTGGATGGGTGTTACGCCGCAGGGCCGATGGGCTGTGTTAACCAATTTCCGTGATGGACGTGATAAAAAACAATATGAAACTTCTCGTGGTCATTTGGTTCAGGCTTTTTTAGAGTCTGATTTATTACCGATTCGCTTTGCTCAGCAATTAGAACAACGGCAACAGAACTTTGCTGGTTTTAACCTGTTTATGGGGACTGCTGATCAAGCGGTCTACATGAGCAACCGTGGTGAGGCTCCTCAAGTATTAGCCAACGGTGTTTATGTGGTTTCGAATGGTTTAATGTCCGATCACTGGGAGAAAACCAGACATTTACGCACACGTTTTACGCAAGAGTTCTTGCCTATGCATCAGCACAAAACACAAGAGTTAAGCTTGCAACATGCAGCGTGGGATATTTTAGAAGATGAGCGCAAGGTCACCACAGCATTGTTGCCAAATACAGGCATTCAACCAGAAATGGAAGAGTTGTTATCATCGACTTTTATTCAAAGTCCAGTATATGGAACCCGGTGTTCGAATTTTTTAAGAATGACCAATAATGAATGGATTTGGTTGGAAAAGACCCAGCAAGGCGAACATAGCGGCCAAATTGTACAGCAGCAGGTGCCTCTAAACCGTTAAAAGAATGCCGATCACTTGATCGGCATTTTCTAGGAAGAAATCAATTAACCAGCAATAACACCGCCATCTTTACGGGTAATAACTACAGTTGCCGAACGTGGGCGGGCAGTTTTGTTGCTTGGATCTTTTTGTGTGGCAGGCCAGTTACTTTCTGGTTTTGCATAACTTGCCGAGTCTTCACCAGGATGCTGAACATTAATGAAAATAGCTTTGTAGTCAGGTGTCATGGCAATACCAGTAATTTCACATTGCTTTGGTCCAACTAAGAAACGGCGTAATGTTGCGTCTGTAACTTTAGCACCTGTTATGGTTTGCTGACCATTTGAAGTAGTTGCCGCACCACCATCACCAATTTGTCCTGGTAGGGCAGCAAGCATCATACAGTTGGTGACATCTGTATAAGCGCCGTCATCTGTTTCAATCCAGAGAACACCGCGTGGGTCAAACCACATACCATCCGGTGATGAAAAGTCGTTATTGTCTGTTAAACCTGACAAATTGATATTTGAAGCCATCGAAGCTTCTGCACCGAACAGATAAATATCCCATTTGAAGGTTTCCGCAGTGGTTTTGTCATAGGCTTCTCTAAAACGGATGATATGACCGTTCACATTTCCTTTTTGTTCTTTTGTGCCTGCATACAGATCGGTATAGTTACGAGGGTTAGCCGCATCTGTAGGGTAATCTTTACCTCGGTTTGAGTTGTTGGTGAGTGTGACATAAATTTCGCCATTGATTGGGTTAACTGTAGCCCATTCTGGGCGGTCCATTTTTGTTGCACCGACTGAATCTGCTGCCAAGCGTGCAAAAGTGACTACCTCTGCCTGAGATTTAAATGGATAGGTAGTGTTACTTTCATTTAAACCATTTTTACCGTAGGCAAGTTCAATCCATTGACCTGAACCATCGTTATTAAACTTGGCAACATACAACTTACCTGAGTTCATGTATTTGTCACCGGCTGCATAACCGCCGTTTATATCTTTTGTGTCCCACACAGCGCTTGAAACAAACTTATAGATATATTCGCCACGAGAGTCATCCCCCATATAAAATGCGATTGGTTGACCTGCTACGGCACGGCATGCACTGTCTTCATGGGCAAAACGGCCTAATGATGTGCGTTTAACCGGATTTTGGCGGTTATCAAATGGGTCAATTTCGACCATCCAGCCAAATGTGTTTGGTCCATTGCGGTAATCTTGAGTTGCTTGAGCTGCTTTTACATCGGCATTCCAGCGGTCATATAAGTCTTGCGCCTCTACTTGACCAATTGCGGTTTCCCAACCGTAGCGAGAGCTTGATCCTGCTTTAAGACCATAGCGTTTAAGAGCAATAATTTCTTCTGGAGTACGTAGCGCATCATCAGTTGTACTACGCGCAAAATAACCAATGAAGTTTTCTTCCGTGGTTAAGTATGTTCCCCAAGGTGTATAGCCATTACCACAGTTGTTGTGTGTACCACGAGTCTGGCGGCCAGCAGGCGAAAAACGCGTCGAAAGTAAGTTAGATCCTGTCGCGGCACCAGCGAAGTCCATGACTGTAGAACCTGTAATACGTCTATTAAAAATAGAGTTTTTTACAACTTCGACTTTTTGAGTAGCAGGGTCTTTTTTGATATGAACTACAGAAACCCCATGGGCATTGGTTTCACGAATGACTTCATCTTCTGGGCGGCGTCCATCAACTTTGGTTGGACCTTTAGGGTGTAGAAAGGTTTGGTTGATGTATTCGTGGTTCATCACCAATAAACCTTGTGCTGAAACAGTGTCATCAAAACGGTTTGTTGATGTGTTTAAACCAAAATAGTGCATACCATCATGGCAGTCACCTGAGCGAAACTGGAAGCTTGGACCAGATGGAATATTGTTATCGTCCCAATCACCAAAAGAAGGATTAAGAGAATCACCTAAAGCGTAAATTACATTTGCTTCGTAACCTTCTGGTACGGTCACAATATCATTTAAATTTTTAGCAACTGGCGTAAAGGTAAGTTTTTCAGGCTTTTTGTTTGGATCGACTGGAGCAGTTCCACCGTTATTAGAACCAGAGTCATCGTTATTATCATTACAGCCCGTTAAAGTAGAGGCTAAAGTTAATGCCACAGCACCGCTTGCTGCTTTAGTAATGAGGCTACGACGGCTCACATATTGGTCTAAAACATCACGAAAGTGAATATTGTCTGAAGTGTTGTTGTCTAATTCCTGATCTTCATGATATGGCGTCAAATCGTTCATATTAAATTCCTAATTCAAAATAAGTTTTTTCTAAAAGTCTTGATTAGCTTAAATTTTGAATATGACGAGGTCTTGACGTTTTAATGATAACTTAATGAAAAATTTGATCGTTTAGTCAAAAAAGAAAAGGGCTTTTTATTTTTATAAATGCTTTTAAATAAAAGAAACCTGCATAAAGCAGGCTTCTTTTGAGTTGAGCTAAGAATTATTTCTTCACAACAGATGGTGCGATAGGGTCAGCTGTAATATAGCCAACTGCTGCTGCAAAACGATCTTTGTAGTTTGCACGAACAAGAGGATCAAGCGTTGCTTTTACTTTATCGTGTAATGGAGATTCCCAGTCACCAGGGTGCTGGAAGTTACTCATGATGTAAGTCCAACCATTTACAGAGTCAACTGCGTGCAAACCTGTAGATTCTGCGCCAGCAGGTGTTGATAAGATACGACTTAATTGTTTGGTATCAACATTATATGCCCATAAGAAGTTATTTACGTGCATACCACTATCTTCACCAATGAAGAGGGTACGTAAATTTTCAGAGAACTTAATGTTATCTGGGTTGGCAATTTTATCTGCATTTGCAGTATTACCTAAAGCATCAGCAGTTGTTAGGTCTTCACCCACTAAAGCTGCAGGTGGTTCCATATGAGTCGATACCCATTCACTGTTAATAAGCTGACCTTTGTTATCAACTTGGCTGCCTTTTAACGTATGTGCGTAAATTGCACCAGCTTTTGGACCTTGTACTTGAATATCAGTAGTTTTATCAACCATAGAAGACTGTACATAAGACATCGCAGAGTAAGCGATTTTATCTTTGATATTTACAGTTGTGCCTTCCATCTTAGTAAAGCCCATACTTGCACCAACCAAGGCTGCATAACGATGCGTTTCTAAGAAAGCCGCTTCACGTTCTTTACCAGGTACAAGTTTTACCCAGTTATCTTTACCGCTATAACGGATTTTGGTATAGCTTGCATCTTTTGGATCAGACGTTTTTACATCCATCAGGTCGGTAATCTTATATTGATCAGCCCAGCTCTTTACTTCAGCACTTGTCGCGTGACCAAGGTTAATCCAAGAAATATCACCGGCACCAGCACCTACGCCTGAGGTTTGCTTCCATTTAGCTACATAGAGCGTACCCGCAGATAAGTCTTTTTCTTTATCTGCAACAAACATGAATAAACCGCCATTTGTTGCATCATCACCCATCAATGCAGTGCGGTTATCTGGCATAACTTGAATAAGTTCGTGAGAGATACGACCTAAACAGTAATGTTTTTTGATTGAACCTGTACCATCCGTATTTACAGTAACTTCTGGTAAGTGACCGTAGTGGTAAGGATTACCTTTTGTACTGTCGCCAAATAAGTTTTTGCTAAATACTGGTAAATAACTTCCAGCAACATTGTTTGCATCTGGTTCATATTCTTCACTCGACAGGTGAGTTCCCCATGGAGATAAACTTGCACCACACGTGATCCATAAACCGTTTACTTTAGAGGTATCAACATTGTGGTATTTAACAAGGGTTAAATGACCAGTTTTAGGGTCTTGGTCTAAAGTTAAAATCGCAATTGGAGATGGTAGTAGACCATACATAGACGCTAAGCTTTGGTCACGAGTCGTATATTCAAATTGAACTACGTGAAATACAGGGTTGCCAGTAACACCTAAAGCTTGTTTGTCTGTATCGGTAAAGTCACGGCCTGTTGCTTGTTTAAAGCTAATTAAAGAGCTTCCGTCCGGACAGTCAGAGAAGAATTGACGTTCTTGACCTGGTTTTGACTTATCAATAATTGGTTGATTATTAATATCAACATATCCCCCCGCCAGAATTTTTCCACCTTTACCGTCTGCAACCAAATCACCTGTGGTAAAGAAAGGCTTATACGCTAATGTGTAGTCAGTTTTTGATCCATCTTCCCAATTAATTGAAAGGCTTGATGCAACAGTTGTGGTTGCCATCGCCGCTGGGTTAGCTAAAGATGGCGCAGCCATTGATGTAAAGGTTGCATTTTTAAAGTTTACTGTTGGTGGTGGAGTAACAATATCTGAATCATTATTGCTGTCATTACAGCCTGCTAACGTTGCTGCCGTAGCCATCGCACCTAATGGAAGAAAAGGAATCCCCGTAAACCATTTTAAAATATCGCGACGTGTTGGGTGGTTAGAAGCAGTTGTCATAATAAATCCGTAACTTTTGTGTGTATATTTGTTGAGTCGATTCTATGGATTGGAAATGACACTTTTCTTACATTTTTAAGTCACTTTGAAGACAGTTTATGGTTTGATTAATTAAGACGATTTAAAAGTAAAAAGCCCAAATTTTAATATTCGGGCTTTTAAAGAGAAGTTTTAAATTATTCAGCAGTCTGGCTTTTTCTTTTCTCAAGAATCTTACCGAACAGTAGACCTATTTCAAAAAGTAACCACATTGGAATAGCTAACATCACCATTGAAATCGCATCTGGTGGAGTAATAAACATTGCAACAAAAAAACAGCCCACAATAATAAAACGTCTTTTTTCAGCAAGGCTTTGCGTATTTACTACACCAATCAAAATGAGTAGCAAGGTCGCGATAGGAATCTCAAAGGTCACACCAAATACCAAAAATAGCTTTAAACAGAAGCTTAAATAACTATTAATATCGGTCATTGGTGCTACTGTTTCAGGTGAAACGCTAATAAAGAAATGTAATATTGCAGGTAAGGTAATGTAATAAGCAAAAGCGACACCTGCATAAAATAGGACAATACTACCAATCAGTAATGGAAGCGCTAAATGGCGTTCTTTTTGATAAAGCGCAGGGCGAACAAAAGACCATATTTCATAAAGAATAAATGGCATTGCAAGCATAAGTGCGACAAATAAATTAAGTTTAAATGGCGCCATAAAGGTTGCTGTTACATCTGTTGCAATCATTGACGATGACGCAGGAAGTTGTAACCTTAAAGGCTCAGATAATAATTGGTAAGTATTATTTCGAAAGGGTAATAAACAAAAGAATAAGAATAATGTTACCCCTACAATCCTGAATAAATGGCGTCTTAAAACAACCAAATGATTCATGATTGGCATTTGGTCTAAGTTTTCTTGACTATTTACAGTGGTTGAAGGCAGTTGGTTCATACGGCAATCTTCAATTCAACAGGAGATGTTTCTGCAATATCAGTTTGAGGAACTAAAGGCGTAGGTTTAGCAACATACGGTACTTTATAATGGTCTGATATAGGAATACATTTCCGAATAGGCTTTGGTGTTGTTTTAGGCGTTTCAGTAACTTCTAAATGTTCTGAAATTTGCTGTTTTTGTATTTCTTCAAGCTGTTGCTGTACTTTTCGTTCCAATGCTTCGATGCGGTTAAGTTCCTCTTGCATTTCTTTGCGGAACTCAGAAAGACGCAGCTCCTGATCAATCTCGTTTTGCAGATTGGTAATATAGCGTTTTAGTCGAACATACCAGCGGCCTGCAAAGCGTGCAGCTTCGGGAAGCTTATCTGGACCTAAAACTAAAATTGCAATAATTGCAAAACAGAGTAGCTCTGTCATTCCTACATCAAGCATGGGTCAAACCTTTAGCTTTTCACTGATGTGCTTTCAGATGTTTTAACTTGTGCATCGATTGTACGAGGAGTATTTAAAGATGCAGCTTCGTCTTCTTCACGAACTGATTTTTTAAAGTCTCTTACTGCACCGCCAACATCTTTACCAATATTTTTTAATTTAGATGTACCGAACAATAAAATAACTACAATTGCGAAAATGACGACATGCCAAATAGATAAACCGGCCATAATTTTATACCTCTTTTTAGTTCGCTTTATCTCAACAGGTTGCCATGACAAGAATGTGACACTTATATTTCATTTTTAAGACAATATTTATAAGTAGACACTTATGATCAGTTTTTAAAAGATATTTTTTGGAAGGATTTTTAAGTTTTATTAAGCTTCTTTCTTAGACGAATTTACTTGAAATAGACCATACATTTCAAAATTAAAAGGTGTAGCATAACAAGCTGATTTTGACGAGTGAGAGGAGAGAACGTGGCATTACTACTGCCTGTATTGGCATTTATCACAGGACTTCTACTTGCTCAGACCTCTATTTCAGAAACCGTAAAACCTATTCTTTCAGCTTGGCTTGCACGACTCCTGATTCCGGTTGTAATTATTTACAACATGGTTTTTTATCAATCGGGAAGTTTGAGTTTAATGCTCTTTAGTTTTGGGTCGGCGTTTATTATTTTCTTTGCCTATTTGGCTCTATTTAAAGATCGTTTACTGGCGCTTTGCGTCAGTTATACCAATATGGGGTGGCTTGGTTTTCCTTTCGCCATGGCTTTATTTGGTCCTGAAGCAACTGCTCCGATTGTAGCTTTATATATTGGGATGTCGCTTTTTGGCAATGCTTGGGCTGTGACTGCTGTTACTACAGCACCGCAAAGTAAGCTCAATATATTAAAAAAGGTTTTAACGTCGCCACCTTGTATATCAATATTTTGTGCTGTTGTGCTCAGACTTTTAGGGGCCCAGCATATCGAAAGCCCTGCTATACATTGGGTTTATGAGGTTGCTAAATTTGCGATGACTTTCGCAGGTATGTGTGTGCTTGGAATGTGGCTACGCCGTACCAGAGTTTATGCAAAAGATTTAATTTACAGTACAAAAGCTCAAGCATTTAAAGTAGCCTGTGGATTTGTACTTTGTGGATTAAGTTATAGATTTTTACCGATTCCAAATATAAATCAGCATATTGGTGTAATGTTTTTAATGTTTTGCTTGCCACCGGCAGCCAATATTGTAGCTCTGGAAACACATTATCAAGGGACGGGTAGATCAGCGGCTTATATCGCCTCAGGGACAATTGTGAGTTGTGTGTGTATTGCGATTTATGCAGTGTTTTTACATCTTTACTTCTAAGTAAGATGTTTAGATCAGACAGCCTTTTAATAGTGGTTATATGCTTATTTTGTGTATATAGGCAATATTTACTTTTGTTTCGTCAAAAGTAACAAAACCATTTGTCGAACTGACGACACATCCTTGATGTCGCAGTTCGACGGGCGACATCCATGTCGCCTAGCACGATAGCAAATGGCTTTAGCGTTAAACTAAATAAATGTTATATAAAGTTTTACTTCTGCAAGCTCTCTCTAAATAACTGCATCGCTTGTCCACGATGACTAATCTTATTTTTTTCTTCTTTAGACAACTCAGCGCTAGAAACTTGTAGCTCTGGTAACCAGAACAGTGGGTCATAACCAAAACCATTTTCACCGCGTGGCGCTTCTAAAATTTCACCATGCCAGATGCCTTGGAAAATTTGTGGTAATGGATCTTCCGCATGAGTCACTAAAGCAAGTACGCACACAAACATACCTTCAATCACTTCTCCATTTTTACGAAATGGCAAAAGATCATTTAATAACTTGGCATTATTCGCTGCATCGTCACCATGTTCTCCAGCATAGCGTGCTGAATAAATACCAGGTGCACCACCTAAAACGGGAACACAAATACCTGAGTCATCAGCCATAGCAGGTTTCCCTGAAATTTTAGAGGCATGACGTGCTTTAATAATGGCATTTTCAATAAAGCTTAAGCCGTCTTCAATGGCGTCGGGAATATTAAGGCGACCTTGAGGAATAATTTCTACAGGTAACTTAAGCTGTTCAAAAAGTTTTTCAAACTCTGCGACTTTACCTTTGTTATTACTTGCAAGGACTAAAGAGCCCTGATCAAACCAATGTGGGGTAGACATAAGATAACCAAACTTTATAACCAATATTGAACGTGAGCTATGTTACGTGTTTTTTGAAAGGGGATATAGAGCAAAACAAATAGAATATAAAATTAGAAGTTTAAAAACTAAAACCACCTTATAGGTGATATAAGGTGGTTTTAGTCGAGTAAGTATAAGCTGGATTATTATTGTGCTTGAATCCATTTATCCGCGCGGTCACGTGCCATACGGATTTGCTCTTGAGTTAAGTTTGCAGCAAGAGCCGTCTTTTTACCTTCAGATAAGCTAATTACTTTATTGTCGAGCATGCCATCACGAGTTGAAAGCTCATACCACTGGTAAGCACCTACGTAGTTTTTCTTTTGCTCTTCCATCATCGCAAGGTTATAGCTTGCACGGTTATCGCCGTTACTAGCCGCTTTTTCGAAATACTTACGAGCCATAGACTCATCTTTCTTAACGCCAATACCATCAGCATACATACGGCCAACATTTAATTGCGCAGGTGAAAGACCTTGGTCAGCAGCAGCTTTAAACCATGCAAATGCTTGTTTATCGTCTTTTGCTACATCTTTGCCGTATTGGTAACGTGTTCCAAGATAAAATTGTGCGCCAGCCTGACCCGCTTGAGCTGCTTTTTGAAGGTCATGAATCCCCATTGTGGAGAAACGCGCAGCCTGACTCGCAACCGATTGTGGCTGGGCGATATAATCTGCATGAGCCTGCATACTTAGCAGTCCTGCAATTAGTGTGCTAAATAATGTCTTTTTCATAGTGCACTCACTCGATAAATAGCGACTTCACCAAACAAATTCGGAACATGTTTGCTTAACAGGCTTCCCTGCTGGTTTCCATTGACGGCGAGTCGATTAATAATTTGTATTTGATTTTCCGCACATAGTGCTTCGAAATCTTTAAACGTACATAAATGAATGTTGGGGGTGTTATACCACATATATGGTAGAGCATCCGATACAGGCATCATCCCTTTTAATGCTAGAAAAGAGCGAGTCTTCCAGTGTGCAAAGTTTGGAAAGGTAATAATGGCCTGTTTTCCCACACGCACCATGTCTCTTAATAAAACATCGGGTGCATCTACGGCTTGCAAAGCTTGTGCCATGACCACATAGTCAAAAGACTGGTCGGCAAAACGGCTCAAACCGAGATTCAAATCTTGTTGAATAATATTTAACCCGCGACTGACGGCAATTGCAATCTTTTCTTGATCAATTTCTAAACCATAAGCACGAATTTGATGCTTTTGGCTCATATGAGCGAGTAATTCACCGTCACCACACCCTAAATCGAGTACGCTAGAGCCGGGTTTAATCCACTTTTCTGCCAGTTGTTGATCAATACGCATTAGCTTGCCTCCAGTGATGTCGATTTTAAATGTTCTTCACCGCCTAAGAAAGCGCGCAGTGTTTTGACATACAGTGGAATCGGGAATAAGAACGAGTCATGACCTTGTTCAGCATCAATATCGAGGTAACTTACCGGTTTATGATTGGTAATGAGTGCATCTACAATTTCTTGTGAACGGCTTGGTGCAAAACGCCAGTCAGTGGTGAACGAGACAATCAGAAACTGACATTTGGTCTTACTCATCGCTTCTGTAAGCGAGTGGCCGTACTCACGCGAAGGATCAAAATAATCCAAAGCTTTGGTCATAATCAGATAAGTATTGGCATCAAAGTTACGGCTAAACTGTTCACCTTGATAACGCAGATAACTTTCAACTTGAAACTCGACATCAAAACCGTACATAAACTTGCCGGACTTTAAATCACGACCAAATTTTTGTTTCATGGCTTCTTCGGAAAGATAGGTAATATGGCCGACCATACGAGCCAAAATCAAACCACGTTTTGGATAGCTATCATTTTCCAAATAACGACCATGATGAAAGTCCGGGTCAGACAGAATTGACTGACGTGCTACTTCGTTAAATGCAATATTTTGTGCTGAAAGCTTCGGCGCACTAGCAATAACGACACATTTTTGTAAACGGTCAGGGTAATCTACCGACCATTGTAGTGCTTGCATGCCCCCTAATGAACCGCCAACGACTGCATACCAAACGCTTACTCCTAAACGATCAGAAAGCATGGCTTGAGTTTTAACCCAGTCGCGTACCGTTACTAATGGGAAATCTGGTCCATAAGGGCGATTGTCATTTTCAGGGTTTGGTGAAGTTGGACCGGTCGATCCGCTACATCCACCAATATTGTTGAGTGCAACTACAAAAAATTTATTTGTGTCGATTGCCTTACCCGGGCCAATACAGCTATCCCACCATCCAGCTTTTTTATCATCTTCATGGTGATAACCCGCTGCATGATGATGTCCGGAAAGGGCATGGCAGATTAAAATCGCATTTGATTTATCTGCATTTAAAGTGCCGTAAGTTTCAACCATTAACTCAAAGCGCGGTAAAACACGGCCACATTCAAGATGTAAGGGTTCTTCAAATTGGAACTTTTGCGGAGTGACTAACCCCACTGAGTCAGCTGGAAAAGACACGGGAACATTTCGCCTTTTAAATCTTTCAGGAATAAAAAGAAAGGATACCAAGCTAGGTATCCTTTCCAAAGTCTTTTTTTTAATTAAACAGCGGCGGCAACAACCTGATCTGTACTTAAAACACCTTGATCAATCAAACGGTTGGTACATGCAATAATGGCTTCAATAGATGAAGTGACTGTGTTGTCGTGAACACCTGCACCAAATGAGCCTCTACCTGTACCTTTCACTTGAAGTTCAATTAAGGTTAATGCTTTGGCATTTGCACCTGAACTAATACTACGTTCTTCGTAGTTCAATACGTCAATTGGTAATTGAAGTGCATTTAAGAATGCAGAGATTGGACCATTACCTTCGCCACGCAATTGTTGAGTTTCACCTTCAACATCAATCTCAAGTTCAATAATTTGAGTACCATTAATGTCAGATAACTTATAGTTTTTGACCGTGTAATGGTGGTTTTTCACTTCAACATACGTGTCTTTAAATAAAGTCCAGATTTGTTTAGCACTAATCTCTGTACCATTTTCATCAGTATATTGTTGAACAACCTGACTAAATTCGATTTGTAAGCGACGAGGCAATACAACGTTATAGTTTGATTCTAATAAGTAAGCGATACCACCTTTACCAGACTGACTATTTACACGAATGACAGCATCATAGTCGCGGCCCAAATCTTTCGGGTCGATTGGTAAGTAAGGCATATCCCAGATTTCTTCGTTTTTCTGGTATTCAAAGCCTTTTTTGATTGCATCTTGATGCGAACCAGAGAATGCAGTAAATACCAAGTCACCTGCATATGGATGACGAGGGTGTACAGGTAAACCAGTACATTCTTCAACCGTTGCAATGACTTCATTAATATTAGAGAAATCTAACTCTGGCGCTACACCTTGGGTGTACATGTTCAATGCAATTGCTGCAACGTCAACGTTACCTGTACGCTCACCATTACCAAACACACAGCCTTCAACACGGTCAGCACCTGCCATAATGGCAAGTTCTGATGCGGCAATACCACAGCCACGGTCATTGTGACAGTGAACGGAAATAATCACGCCATCACGACGTGCCAAATTACGATGCATCCATTCAATTTGATCTGCATAAACATTTGGCGTAGAAACTTCGACAGTCGCTGGTAAGTTTAAAATCACTTTATGATCTGGACGTGCATCCCAAATTTCTGTAACCGCATCACAGACGTCTTTCGCTACTTCTAATTCAGTTGCAGAGAAACATTCTGGACTGTACTGGAAAATCCAGTCAGTTTCAGGATATTGCGCAGCATACTCTTTCACTTTCTGAGCTGCATTCACCGCCAACTGTTTTGCACCATTTACATCTACATTCAACACTTTTTGACGGAAGGTTGGAGAGTTAGAGTTATAAATATGCACAATTGCGCGCTTAGCACCTGCTAAAGCTTCAAAAGTACGCTCAATTAAATGGTCACGTGCCTGAACCAATACTTCAATGTATACATCATCAGGTATATGATTTTCTTCGATCAACATACGAGTAAAATCGAAGTCAATTTGAGATGCAGAAGGGAAGCCGATTTCAATATGTTTAAAACCGATTTTTACAAGCATTTTGAACATTTTGAACTTTTGTTCCATGTTCATCGGTTCAAAAATTGCTTGGTTGCCATCACGTAAATCCGTGCTCATCCAGATTGGCGCTTTTGTAATTTCATTATTTGGCCATTGGCGATCTGGTAAATCGACTCGCTGGTACATACGGCGGTATTTTTTGCTAGGGTCAGCCAACATCATGAGAAAACTCCTTATCTCGTAGCACGGTTGCTCTAGGTATCGTATAAAAGGCAACGTTCTACAGTTATATATGGTATCTAATACAGAAAAATTAAAGGGAATTTGAAAAGGTCTGCTCTAAAATACAGACAAAAATTTATACGCGCGCGAGGCGCAGCATCAGGAGTTCGAGATGATGTCTTGCTTGAGTAGGCTGGGCAAACAAGTGATTCGTTTTCATCTATGGACCATGTAATAGTAAGTTTGGTGGTTTGCAAATATGCTTATTGTTTAGATATACCACATCTAAACAATGATTACACGTTGTGCAAAAGTCTTATACTCATTTTAATTTTAGTGTTCAGAAAATAATTTTCTAATTTTGCGCTGTTTAATGTTTTGTCGAAAATAATTTTCATTGTTTTGCCTTATTGAGATAAAAATAATTAATTAGTCCAAATAAGGCAAAAATAAATTGAGTTACAGTTCAGCCCATTTACGCATTAAGTTATGGTAAAGGTTAGTCAGTTTAATGACTTCGCTATGATTATCACCCAGCTGCATTCTTAAGTTTTGTACTGTTTGATCTAGATTAAAAAGCATATGTCGCTCAGCATCATCACGCACCATACTTTGCACCCAGAAAAAAGAAGCAATACGACAGCCAGAAGTAATCGCCGTCACTTCATGCAAACTGGTAGATGGATATAAAATCATATCTCCTGCCGGAAGTTTCACTTCGTGATAGCCATAAGTGTCTTCTACGACTAGATCACCACCTTCATATTCTTCAGGTTCGCTTAAAAATAAAGTGCATGATAAATCGGTTCTAAGCCGTTCATTGGTACCACGTATGCGGCGGATAGAGTTGTCTACGTGAAAACCAAAAGACTCCTGATTTTCATAACGATTAAACAGGGGAGGGATAATATCAAGTGGTATTGCAGCAGATAAAAATAATGGGTGAGTGCCTAGTGCCTCAAGAATAATATTACTCAGATGGTGAGTAAGCGGATGATCTTCGGGTAATTGCTGATTGCGTTTTACAGTTGCAGAGAGTGTACCAGCTGTTACTTTGCCATTGACCCATTCAATTTTGTCCATTTCATTACGAAAATATTGAACCTGTTCTTTACTCAATACATTGGGAATATGGTGGATCACGGTGATACCTGCGAGTAATAGTAGTAGAAAATTAAAAATAGCCTCTAACTATAGAGGCTATTTTATATCAGAACCCATAAAAAGATTATGGGATTCTAGACTAACTTAGTATTTAAAGTTGATTGCGAGTACTGCGCTACGGCCTTCTGCTTCTGTTGCATAGTGAGAAGCATAAGCTTTAGTAAAGTAACGCTTATCAGATAAGTTGTTTAGGTTAAGCTGTAAATTAACATTTTTATTTACGTCATAACGAGCCATAGCATCGTAACGAACATAACCAGGAACATATTTAGTATTTGCAGCATCTCCAAATACTTTATCCATAGCGACTGCACCAGCACCTACTGTCACTTGTGGTAATACTTTATAAGTTGTCCAAAGTGTCGCTGAGTTTTTCGCTACGTTTTGTACTTGATTACCGTTTGTTGGGCTTGGAACATAGTTGCCGTTACTATCTTTAGCATATCCACCATCAACGATTTCGCTATCTAAATAGGTGTAACCAGCAGAGACTGCCCACTTTTCAGTAATGTTACCGTTCGCACCTAATTCAATACCGTCAACACGTGTTTCACCAATGTTTCTTGTGAAACCATCAGTACCTAAAGCACGCGTATTGGTTTTTTCAGTACGGAAGATTGCAGCAGTTAAGTTTAAACGGTTATTTAACACATCCCATTTTGTACCTAACTCATAAGTTTTAACTTCTTCTGGCTTAAGGTTATTAATAGCTCTTGCTTGTTCATCGGTTGTATTACGGTTTGGAACACTAATTCCTTCTGAACCGTCACCAGCATCTACACCTACTGGGTTAGCTGACGTTGCGTAGCTCAAATAAATAGAACCATTTTCAACAGGCTTAAATGTGATACCTGCTTGATAGTTAAAGAAGTCATTGCTTGAGCTGTATTTTGTGCCAGCTTTAATGAGCGTTGCACCTGAGCCTGAGTCCTTATTATATTTAACATCAGTATCAAATTTGTCCCAACGTACACCTAAGTCAATTAACCATTGAGGTGTAATTTCAATGTTGTTTAATGCGTAAATTGACTGGGTTTTAGATGTAATGTTGGTAACATTTGGGTTTGCTTGTATACGACCCAACCATGCATCATTTGGATTAGGGTTATTAAGGTCAGTACACCAGCCATTTGAGTTAGCAAGTGAGCAAGCATTGTTTGTACCGCTACCACCAATTTGTGAAGTATTTGGATCTGTTACGATGTTTGTGCCACGATCTGAATCTTGCTTGCTATATTCAGCACCAATATTAAAGCTGTGCTTAAGAGAACCCGTATTGAACTTACCTTTTAATGATAGCTGATCAGTAAAGCTGTCTGTATCAGTAATATTGGTATTTACACGGCGCCAAACCTTACCATTAACAATGTTACCTTGGCTGTCATCTGGCTGAGTCCATAAATAATTATTTTTAGACTTACCATAAACAGCGGTATTGCTGAGAGTTAGGTTATCGTTGAAGTCATGTTCAAGTTTAAGTGTACCAATCTGGTTTTCTTGCTTTTGAAAATCGCGATCTTTCCAACCGTAATAAATACCTTGTTTAACATCAACCGGTTTACCAGCAGTCGCTTTCTTAATGACGTCATATTGATAAGGCACACCAGAATCAGGTGTATCATCAGTTTTTAAATAGTAGTAGCTCAGTGTTCCGCGAGTAGCACTATCTAAACCGAAGCTAATACTTGGTGCGATACCAGCGCGTTTATATTCTGCGCCATTACTTTGGCCGGCTTTGTCATTTTGGTGTCCCATCACAATCACACGGGCAGCCACTCCATTGCCGAAGTCTTTATTGCCATCCAAAGTAACACGTGCATAGTTATCTGTGCCCCCGGCAACAGAACCTTCAAGAGAGTCACCTTTTTTCGCAACTTTCGTAATCAGGTTAATACTACCGCCTGAACCACCCGCACCACTTAAAGCAGATGAAGAACCTTTGGTCACTTCTACTTGCTCGACAGCAAACATTTCACGGTTTTGAGAAGTTGCGTTACGAACGCCGTCTACATACATCGAACTTTCTGAATTGTAGCCACGAATGAAAGGTCGGTCACCATTTGGATTGCCACCTTCACCTGCACCTAACGTGATACCAGGGACGGTACGTAATGCATCTGATAAGGTTGTTACTTTTGTATCTTCAATAAGTTGTTTTGAAATCACTGAAACTGATTTCGGAGTATCTAAAAGGGGAGCAACGAATTTTGCATTTGCTGATTGATCTACCTTTAAAGATTCTTCTTGTGTTGCTTGAGTATGAATCGTTGGTAGTTGTGAAACAGCTTCTTGTGCCATTGCAGTAGTTGCAATCATAGAAAGGGATGAAGCGATTGCAGATGAAACAATTTTTTTACGTGTTCTAATCAATGACATGACTTTCAGGACTTAAATACAAAACGTTATGCGAATAATAATAATTCTTATTTATATGTACAGTTTGTGTTAATTGGATTTGCCGATAGGATTATGAAGAAAATATGAAAGATTTAATAGGTTTTTGTGTCTAAAATTCTCTAATTGATTGATTATTCTTAACTGTTTGTAAAATCGATAATAATGTGAAATTTAATTGTAATTTTAGATTCATGAAGAATAACTAAAAAATTACTTTGGCTTAAGGTTGAATTAAAAAAAATTAAAAAATCATAAAATTATTGTGAAATTTCTTGGAAAAACCACCTTCAATTTACTGATCTGATCGGTTAATTTTGTATATCTTGAAAGTTGTCATATAATACAGCACTTTTTTAAAAACTGTTCCTACTAACTAATTTTTATCGAGGAAGCCATGCAAGTAACGACTGAAGCGGTTTCGGGCGTTGCCCGTCGTTTAAATGTTTCTGTACCGACGAGCCGTATTAACGAGCAATTTGAAGCTCGTTTGAAGCGCACTGCCAAAACTGTGAAGATCAACGGCTTCCGTCCGGGCAAAGTACCTGCAAACGTTGTTCGTCGCGAATACGGTGCAAGTATTTATCAAGAAGTTGTGAATGACATTATTCGTGACAGCGTATTTGAAGCAATTCAACAAGAAAAAATCAATGCGGTAGGTATGCCGAACATTGAGAAAGTTGAACATAAAGAAGATGCTTTAGTTTTTGAAGCGACTGTAGAAGTTTATCCTGAAGTTGAAGTAAAAGCATTTGACGGCTTAGAAGTTGAACGTAAAACAGCTGAAATTAAAGATGCTGACGTCGACACTATGATCGAAAACTTGCAAAAACAACGTCAAACTTGGGCTGTGACCAAGGGTATGGCGAAAAAAGATATGCAAGTGACTTTTGACTTCGAAGGTTCTATCGACGGTGAGAAGTTCGAAGGCGGTTCTGCTGAAGACTTTAAACTTGTGTTAGGTTCAGGTCGTATGATTCCTGGCTTCGAAGACGGCATCATTGGTATGAAAGCTGGTGAAGAGAAAGTAATTGATGTGACTTTCCCTGAAGACTACCAAGCTGAAAACTTGGCTGGTAAAGCAGCTCAATTCAAAATCACTGTGAAGCAAGTTGAAAAACCTAAACTTCCAGAGATTGATGCTGAATTCTTAAAAATCTTCGGTGTTACTGAAGAAGAAGGCATTGAAAAATTAAAAGCTGACGTTCGTAAAAACATGGAACGTGAAGTTCGCAATGGTTTACGTAACCAAGTTAAACAAGCGGCATTTGATGCTCTTGTTGCTGCGAACGAAGTTGAAGTACCAGCTGCAATGGTTGCTCAAGAAATTGACCGTCAACGTCAACAAATGGTTCAACAGTTCACTCAACAATTTGCTGGCGCTGGTGCTCAATCTTTTGACAAGAGCATGCTTCCTGACGAATTGTTCAAAGAACAAGCAGAGCGTTCTGTTAAACTTGGCGTATTAGTAAGCAAAGTATTAGCTGATGCTAAACTTGAAGTTGACCAATCACGTGTTGATGCTTACATCGACGACATGGCTTCTTCTTATGAAGATCCAACTGAAGTGATCGAATACTTCAAAAATGATGCTCAACAACGTGCTCAAATCGAAGCTGTTGTATTAGAAGATCAAGTTGTTGATCACATCTTAGCTGCTGCTAAAGTGACTGACAAAGCAGTATCTTACGAAGATTTATTGAAAGAACAACAAGCTCGCCGTATGGGCTAATCTTTTGAGAAGTCAGGAAAAGGCGCTTTAGGCGCCTTTTTCATTTTTTAGGTATGTGGTTAATTTGAGTACGTCATTAAGTACTTAGGTATAAATAATATAATATTTCAGTGCGAACCTTTTGCAATTTGAGAAATTATCCCGCATATTGTTGCCATAGGTTAAGTCACAAAAAATTTAGGAATAAATAACGTATGTATGTTCCAACAATTGAAAATGCTTTAGTTCCTGTTGTGGTTGAACAATCTTCTCGCGGCGAACGTTCTTTTGATATTTATTCACGACTTTTACGTGAGCGCGTCATTTTTCTAACTGGTGAAGTTGAAGACAACATGGCAAATTTGATTGTTGCTCAAATGTTGTTCTTAGAAGCTGAAAACCCAGATAAAGATATCCATCTTTATATTAACTCGCCTGGTGGTTCAGTCACTGCTGGTATGGCGATTTATGACACGATGCAATTTATCAAACCTGATGTAGTGACATACTGTATGGGGCAGGCTGCATCTATGGGTGCATTCTTATTAAATGCTGGTGCTAAAGGTAAGCGCTATTGCCTTGAAAATGCACGTGTAATGATTCACCAACCATTAGGTGGATTCCGTGGTCAGGCATCAGACATTGAAATTCATGCACGTGAAATTCTATTTATTAAAGAACGCTTGAATCGTTTGATGGCAGAACACAGTGGTCAAGACTATGACACGATTGCTCGTGATACTGATCGTGATAACTTTATGACTGCACAAGCAGCAAAAGAATATGGCTTAGTCGATCAGGTATTAAGTAAGCGTCCATAAGGGGAGTTTTTAAGTGGCTTGAGTTGTTAGAAAACGCCTCCATATAGTCATTTAACCCTATCGCTTGCCCTCATATTTAAGATTCTATTTGTGGAGAGAATATGTCCGAACATCCTCAAGGACAAAAACATTGTTCATTTTGCGGTAAAACGCAGTCTGAAGTCGGGAAACTGATTGCGGGCGAGGACGCATATATTTGTAATGAGTGTGTAGATGTCTGCTTAGACCTTGTACAAACCAGCCAACAGGTTGAAGCAGGTGACTGGGCGAGCAAGGCATTGCCAAAACCACATGAAATACGTGCTGCGCTTGATCAATATGTGATTGGTCAGGATCTTGCCAAAAAGACATTATCTGTTGCCGTTTATAACCATTATAAGCGTTTGAAAGTCGGGCAATCTGGTCATGTGTCTAAAGATGTGGAAATTGCTAAAAGTAACATTCTACTGATTGGACCTACCGGTTCAGGTAAAACATTACTTGCTCAAACATTAGCTCGTTTGTTAGATGTTCCATTTGCGATGGCAGATGCGACCACTTTAACTGAAGCGGGTTATGTCGGCGAAGACGTTGAAAATATTGTACAAAAGCTTTTGCAAAAAGCAGATTACGACGTAGAAAAAGCTCAAAAGGGCATTATCTATATCGATGAAATCGACAAGATTACACGTAAATCTGAAAATCCGTCGATTACGCGTGACGTTTCTGGTGAAGGTGTACAACAAGCATTGCTTAAGATGATTGAAGGTACTGTAGCTTCAATTCCGCCACAAGGTGGACGTAAACATCCGCAGCAAGAGTTCATTCAAATTGATACCTCAAATATCTTATTTATTTGTGGTGGTGCATTTGCTGGGCTGGAAAAAATTGTACAACAGCGCCAAGAAAAAGGCGGAATTGGCTTTACAGCTGACGTGAAGAAAAAAGATGAAAGCAAGAAAATTGCTGAATTGTTCCGTCAAGTTGAGCCAACTGACTTAGTGAAATTTGGTTTAATTCCAGAGTTTATTGGCCGTTTACCAGTTATTGCGACGCTTGAAGAGCTTGATGAAGAAGCATTAATGCAAATTTTGACAGAACCAAAAAATGCATTAACTCGCCAGTATCAATACTTATTCAACATGGAAAATGTTGACCTTGTATTTGAAGATTCAGCTTTACGTGCAGTTGCTAAGCGAGCGCTTGAGCGTAATACCGGAGCTCGTGGTCTACGTTCGATTTTGGAAAATGTTTTACTTGAAACAATGTATGACTTACCAAGCCGTACAGATGTAGGAACAGTTTTCATTAATGAAGCAGTGATTAATGGTGAAGCTGAACCTGTTTACAAACCAGAACGTCAGCCTAAAGAAACAGCAACTCATGAAAGTGTTGCTAAGGCAGATTTAAAAGTAATTGATTCGAAGTCTGCTTAGATTTCATTCATCTAAAAAGCATGAATCGCGCGAGTGATTCATGCTTTTTTTGTTTTCAATTCATGTAGGTGGTGTTAATCTAAAAAAACAAAATACGCATAGTTTTGCGATATAGAAAAATCAAAAGAAAACGCTTTGAGGGATGTCATGCGTTATTTAATTATTGCATTAAGTTGTACCGCATTACTTGCGGGTTGCCAGAGTTCATCACACTTGGCAAAGAATCCAGCTGAGCTGACTGCGACTTTACCTAAAGTTGATGTTGATAAAGCACCTGGTGTATTTGATCAATACCATGTCGGTGGTTTTAGCATGGGGGGATGGGTCAACCAAAAACTAGGTCAGACATTTGTTCCGATTAAACCGCAAAATGAACATGCAGCAGTAGTCTATCTCTATCGGCCAGATACCAAATGGAACCGTCAGGAAATTGCAGCAATTAATTTATTTGTAAATGGCAAACGAATTCCAAGCTTATTGCATAATCATTATTACTGGATTGAACTGCCAGCAGGAAGTTATCGTATTTCTGCAAGTCGGCCTTTATTAGGTATTCATTTTCAAGAGCCAAAATATATTGATATTACAGTCGATGCTGGAACGTCTTATTATTTAAAATACGATGAAGAAAATAAAATGGACCGTGGTGAACACACTGGCCCATTTATGTTAATGCAAGACAATATTGGACGTAGAGAGATAGCATTTACCGAGCTTAAATCTTCTAGCTTCAACTTTGTAGCTGAAGATGCTTCAGGAAAAATTCGACATAAACCGCAAGAGCTAAAACCAGCCAAATATGATGAAAAATCAGATGTCCATCTGATTAAACCATTTAAGTTGTGGAACCCTTTAACGTGGTAATGGCCTACAAAAGATAAAGAAAAGTTAAGACTTTTCTTTATCTTTCATGAGTGGCGCAATAATTTTAAGCATCTCTTCTTGCATATGATCACGTGCTTTAGGGTCATTAAAGGTTTGTTGACCCAACTCCATCATGTATTCTGAAATTTGCCCCATAATCTGTACGTTTTTACGCGTAATTGATTGACCTTCTGGGGTTTTTAAAAATTTCAGATTTGCCTGAACTTCTTCTTCAGTATATGTCTTTAAATAAATATCTTGTAAGGCTTGCGTAGTTTTTGGGCTACTAATGAGCTGGTTACTCGAATCTTTTAAAAGTAAGCCTAACTTTTTTGCAGCCTCTTTTTCTTTCGGGCCTAAAGTTTTGATGCCTGTAATATTAGTGATGATCTGCTCAGCTTGTTGATCATAATAAGGCGTTAATTCATTAATTGATTCTTTAAGCAAATAATCAATTTGGCTCATTTGCATGAGTTCTTTTACTGAGCTTAATTTCGCAGGAGAGGCAAACAAGCTTGTCGTAATACAGCTTAGGCAGAGGCTGATTGAGAGATTTTTAAGAATAGGGCGGATAGTCATGAAATGACCTATATGCAATATATGGCGGGGGGGGGTATTTATTAATAACATAGATTGGCGAACTAATTGTTACAATTCTTTTCAATTTCCAAAAAAAATTATAAGGCATAAAAAAAAGCACCGAATTCGGTGCTTTTCTTGATTAGCCTGCTGCGGCATCGATTACTGGAATTTTTCCAATTTTCGCTTGCCAGATTTTTGGAGCCACTGCGTGAATTGAAGTACCGTTTACATCAACTGCTACAGATACAGGCATGTCTTCAACTACGAATTTGTAGATTGCTTCCATACCTAAGTCTGCAAATGCTACAACTTCAGCTTCGCGAACAGCTTTAGATACGAGGTAAGCCGCACCACCAACTGCCATGAGGTAAGTTGCTTTATTGTCTTTGATTGCTTCAATTGCTGCTGGACCACGGTCAGCTTTACCAATCATACCGAATAAACCAGTATGCTCGAGTACTTTACGTGTGAATTTGTCCATACGTGTTGCAGTTGTAGGACCAGCAGGACCAACGACTTCATCACCCACTGGATCAACAGGGCCAACGTAGTAAATAAATTTACCTTTAAGATCAACTGGTAATTCTTCACCATTGTCGATCATTTCAACCATACGTTTGTGCGCAGCGTCACGACCTGTGTACATTGTACCGCTAAGAAGTAATGTGTCACCTGGTTTCCAAGAATCCATTTCTTCTTGAGTAATGGTATCAAGGTTTACGCGCTTAGATTGTGAAGAGTCCCAAGTGACTGAAGGGTAGTCTTCAAGTTTTGGTGCTTGAATATGAGCTACACCTGAACCATCAAGCTGGAAGTGAGCATGACGAGTCGCAGCACAGTTAGGAATCATACCCACTGGTTTGCCTGCAGCGTGACATGGATAATCTTTGATTTTAATATCAAGAACAGTCGTTAAACCGCCAAGACCTTGAGCACCAATACCAAGAGCATTTACTTTTTCAAAGATTTCGATACGAAGTTCTTCGATTTTGTTCTCTGGTCCACGGCGAAGTAATTCGTCCATGTTGATTTCTTCCATGAGTGCTTCTTTCGCAAGCATCATGGCTTTTTCAGCAGTACCACCAATACCGATACCGAGCATACCAGGAGGACACCAGCCTGCACCCATAGTCGGAACGGTTTTAAGTACCCAGTCAACAATCGAGTCAGATGGGTTAAGCATTGCAAGCTTAGATTTGTTTTCTGAACCGCCACCTTTAGCAGCAACAGTAATATCTACTTTGTTACCCGGTACGAGTTTGTAGTGAATAACAGCAGGGGTGTTGTCTTTTGTATTTTTACGACCAAATGCAGGGTCAGCAAGTACAGATGCACGAAGAACGTTACTGTTTTCAAGGTAGCCTTGGCGAACACCTTCGTTTACTGCATCATCTAAGCTCATAGTTAAATCAAATTTAACATCTAAGCCCACTTCAAGGAAAACGTTAACAATACCAGTATCTTGGCAAATTGGGCGATGACCTTCCGCACACATGCGAGAGTTAATTAAAATCTGTGCAATTGCATCCTTTGCAGCTTTGTTTTCTTCGCGATCATAAGCACGGCTCATCGCTTGGATAAAGTCTTGCGGGTGATAGTACGAAATAAACTGTAGGGCGTCCTTGATTGATGTAATCAAGTCATCTTGTTTGATAATCGTTGTCATACCAGAAAATCTCTTGAGCGGGCTGTTAGCTAGCGGGCTAAATTATATGACAAAAACACAAACTTGTGGGGGATTGGTTGATCTTTTGACCGAAAGTCGAATAGGACTAGTGCTAAGTGTTTTAAAACTAAGAATAACCAAAAGGGAATGTTGTTATTTAAGAATAAAAAAAGCCATTTGAGCGGATATCAAATGGCGAGAGGTAGAAAAGATTAAATGATATTAATTATTTCGCAGCAGCCTGTTGTTCAGCCTGAATTGCTGTTAATGCAATAGTAAAGACAATATCATCTACTAAAGCACCACGAGACAAGTCATTGACTGGTTTGTTTAGACCTTGCAGCATTGGTCCAACGCTGACTACATTTGCTGCACGTTGTACTGCTTTATAGGTCGTGTTACCTGTATTTAAGTCAGGGAAAATAAATACATTGGCACGGCCAGCTACAGGTGAATTCGGTGCCTTTTGGCGTCCGACACTTTCAACGGAAGCTGCATCATATTGGAGTGGACCGTCAATTAGTAAATCAGGACGGCGTTGCTGTGCAATTTGAGTCGCTTGCTGTACTTTCTCAACATCCGCACCTGTTCCAGACGTACCAGTTGAATAGCTGATCATGGCAATACGTGGGTCAATTCCAAACGCTTTTGCAGAGTCAGCAGACTGAATTGCAATTTCAGCAAGTTGGTCGGCTGTAGGGTCTGGGTTAATTGCACAGTCACCGTAAACATATACTTCATCTGGTAAAAGCATAAAGAATATGGACGAAACTAAAGAGTAAGAAGGTGCGGTTTTAATCAGCTGAAAAGCAGGGCGCACGGTGTTAGCCGTGGTGTGAACTGCACCTGAAACCAAACCATCTACATGATCTAGGGCCAGCATCATGGTGCCAAGAACTACGGTGTCTTGTAATTGATCTTTGGCTTGTAACTCGTTGAGTTTACCCTTACGAAGCTCAACCATTGGTGAAACATATTGGTTGCGAATACTGTCCGGATCAATAATTTCTAGGTCAGCTGGTAGTTCAATACCGCGTGCTTTTGCAACGTCTTGTACTGCATCTGGTTTTGCTAGCAAAATACAATGTGCAATACCACGAGCCTGACAAATAGCAGCTGCTTCAATAGTACGTGGCTCATCGCCTTCTGGAAGCACAATTCGTTTTTTAGCTGCAATCGATTTTTGTACCAGTTCGTGACGGAATGCAGAAGGAGAAAGACGAGGAGTTGCACCGTTATTACTATGCTGTTTAAGCCATTCGACATCGATATGACTTGAAACAAAACGAGTCACTTGCTCGGCACGTTCAGTATCATCAGTTGGAATTTCATTACCAAAATCAGATAAGCGCTGTGCTGTTTCCAGTGTGTTTAAACGGGTATGTAAAATTGGTAAGCCTTGTTTGATGGCGCTTTGGCAAAACTCTAAAAGCTCAGGGGCAGGTGCTTCACGTTCGGTCAGTACTAAGCCTGCCAATGGAATACCGTTACTGGTTGCCAAGCTACCTGCAAGTAACACATCGGTACGTTCAGACGCACTAATAATCAGTTCGCCAGCAATGAATTTATTCAGTTCATATTCAATGCTTGAGGCAATTAAACTTGAGTGCAAAATACGACGTGTTTTCGCTTCGCCTTGGTGTACCCATTGACCGTCAATCACGTTCGCGATGTCTAAAGTTCTAGGGACACTTAAGGTGTTGCTAAATGGAACTAAGCCAATAATTGGTAAATCGTTTGATCCAAAGTAGCGATTATATTTTTGCAGTTCTGCCGTAAATTTTGCGATGTCTTCAGTTGGACGTAGCGATGGGTCAAATGCGACAGGAATCTGAGCTGTTTCTTCAGATAACCCGCGTGTACGCATAAAGAGTACACCTGCTGTTCGGTTTGAAGTTGCACCGCCAAACTGACGCAAGTGAGCTTCAACTTTCTCGGCTGTTTTACGTGGGTTTTGAATGTCAGCAGTGCTCACTAAAACTACTTCTGCATCAAGAGCTTGGGCAAGGCTAGCATTAAGCTCACTGGCAAAATGGTCTTGCCCATTTGGTAATAAACCTTCAACAATAATCACATTGTTGTCGGCTGCGATACTGCGATGAAGACTTACTGCTTCTTCAAGTAGCTCATCAACTTCACCTGACGCAATGCGTTGGGTTAACGTTTCATGCGAAATGGATTGAACAGTTTTACCTTGAAATAAATGGCCAAATAAAGAGGTGGTCCGGTCTAAATTTTCTTGATCTACCTGAGAAAATGGTTTTAAAAAGCCTGCTTTAATCCCATTACAATCAAGTGCATAAATCATACCTAAGCAGGCAGAGGTTAGACCAACCCCTTCACCTGTAGGAATTAATAAAATTGTATTCATATAAACCTATAAATAAATGAATAACGTTCTTTGACTTCTGTAATTAAGCAAGGCTAACTTCAGGAGATGTATTTGGTGAAACGTCTACAACCTGACGAGTTTCTTTGGCAATACGGCCTTCTTCATCGGTTGGAATCACCCAAATTTGTGGACCTGTACCGCTATCGATACGGCCTTCTGTACCACGTTTTAAGTTGTTATTTTGATCTTTATCGAGCTGTAAACCGAAGTGAGGTAAATAAGCTAGAGTTTTTTCACGAATATAAGCAGAGTTCTCACCGATACCACCTGTGAAGATCAGACCATCAATACTTGGTAAACCACAACTTAAGGCAGCAAGTGATTTTGCAAGGCGATAGCTAAATACCTCTATTGCAAGACGAGCATCCTCGTTGCCGTTTTCAGAAGCTTCAATCACTGTACGCATATCGTTAGAAAGTTGTGATAAGCCAAGTAATCCACTTTCGTTATTTAAAACTTTGTCTATTTTCGCTAAGTCCCAGCCAAGGTTTTTTGCAAGGAAGCTGTGTAAGCTTGGGTCGACATCACCACTACGGGTTCCCATTACAACGCCTTCAAGCGGAGTAAGGCCCATAGAAGTATCAACACTTTGTCCATTCCATACTGCACAAGTCGAGCTACCATTGCCCAAGTGTGCTGTTAGCCAACCACCTTTTTGGAAATTTCCAGCCAGTTCACTGCCGCGGTCAGACACATAAGCATGGCTTGTGCCATGGAAGCCATAGCGGCGAACGTTATGGTCTGTATATAAAAATTTCGGAATTGCATAACGGTATGCATGTGCAGGCATGGTTTGGTGGAATGCGGTGTCAAATACGGCAACTTGAGGTAATTCAGGAAATAGGCGCATTGTTGCTTCAATCCCAATTAAGTGAGCAGGGTTATGAAGCGGGGCAAGAGGCGTGGCTGCACGAATACGTTCTATAATTTCAGGGGTGAGTAATTCAGCTTTAGTAAGACTTCCACCATGTACGACACGGTGACCGATTGCTTGAGGTTTATAGTTTGCAAGACGTGCAAGTAAGGTTTCTAAAGCTTTGGCGTGGTCAGCATAGGGAATTGAAAGCTCTAGCGGTTCTCCACCGACTGTAATTCCTTTAATACGAGCATCAGCTGCCCCTAAGTTTTCTGCTAAACCATAAATACGATCTTCACGACGCTCTGAAACCAGTGCGTATTTAATAGATGAAGAACCGCAATTAATAACTAATACTGATGTAGCCACGTTGAAATACCCAAGTCCTGATTTAAAAATAGTTTTCCTAACTTCCTGATCAAAAGGCATTAATTGCAATATGCACTAAGAGCAGGTTGTGATGTTTTAACATGTGTTGTTTTTCTGTCCAAGATAGACTTTAGCCCATTAGACTTAAGCACTATCGACCATTAAATTTTTTATAACTAATATTTGTTCAGTATAAAGCTTAACCACTGTATTCATTTATTTTTTGTAGATGAATTAAACAGTTTTTTGTATATATTTATGAAGAGTAAATTTATATTTAATGTAATTTTCAACTATTTGGTATAAATTTTTTAAGAAAAAGAAGTGATGTTATTTTAATCAAGCTCGATGGATATATTACAAATAATATACGTAAATGAAATTAAGATTTAATCGTTTATATATAGGTTAAAATGAATAAATCATAAACATTTTTATTATAAAATTTAGTATAAAAAAACTGTGTTAATACATTTATAAAGATATTTTATTATTTTGATATTATGAGAATTTTCTCATAGTTATTAGAGGCTAATATACCGGTAAATATAGTCAAAAATAAAACCAGCTTCTTGTTTAAAACTTAAACATAATTTGTATTTAATACTCATGCTCAGGTATTACCGTAAAGTTGTCTAGGGCTTGCATGTCGCTTTTTGCCTTAATAATATTGTTCCTCCCCCTTATCAAATGATGATGAAATATATCATTTGGTCTATTTTTATTGTTCCGGCTTATCCGGTTGTACAGGAGCGTCCAGCATGGACTTGCCGAATCCAATATTGGCAAAAGTTACCGAACGTGTAATTGCGCGTAGCCAAAAAACTCGTTCTGCATATTTACAACGTATTGAACATGCTCAAGGCAAATTTCCAGCTCGTGGAGCACTTTCATGTGCCAATCTGGCTCATGGATTTGCCGGCATGGAAGATAATGAAAAATTAATTATTAAAGTGGGGCGTGAACCAAATATTGGTATTGTGTCTTCTTATAATGAAATGCTTTCGGCACATGCCCCATATAAAACATTCCCTGACATTATAAAAACAGCTGCTCGCGAAAATGGCGGCGTTGCACAGTTTGCTGGTGGTGTACCGGCAATGTGTGATGGTATTACTCAAGGTAATGCCGGTATGGAATTGTCATTGTTTTCACGTGAAACAATTGCAATGAGTACAGCGATTGCACTTTCTCATAATATGTTTGACGCTGCATTGTGTCTCGGGGTATGCGATAAGATTGTGCCAGGCTTGCTAATTGGTGCTTTACAGTTTGGTTATCTACCAACTATTTTTGTACCCGCAGGTCCAATGAGCAGCGGTTTATCGAATGATGATAAAGCTAAAATCCGCCAGCAATTCGCTACAGGCCAAGTAGGTCGCGATGCCTTACTTGAAGCTGAGTCTGCTGCATATCATGGGCAGGGCACATGTACATTCTATGGTACTGCCAATAGTAACCAAATGTTGATGGAAGTGATGGGTTTACATTTGCCAAGTGCTGCATTTGTTCATCCTCACACACCACTACGTGACGCGCTTACTGCCGAAGCTGCTAAACGTGTACTTGACTTAACTGCTGAGCGAGGCAACTACACGCCAATTGGTCATGTTATTGATGAAAAAGCCATTATCAATGGCATTGTAGCTTTACTGGCTACAGGCGGTTCAACCAACCATACCTTACATCTTATTGCGATTGCACGTGCGGCTGGCATCTTAATTGACTGGGATGACTTTGATGAGTTGTCTGCTGTTGTTCCATTGCTCGCAAAAATCTATCCAAATGGTAAAGCCGATGTAAACCATTTCCAAGCAGCGGGTGGGGTGGCATTCCTTATTCGTAACTTACTTGAGGCTGGTTTACTACATAACGATGTGACGACAGTCGCTGGTAAAGGTTTACAGCACTACACTAAAGAACCGAAATTGATTGACGGTCAGCTCACTTGGGTTGACGGTGTGGTTCAAAGCCTTGATGACAAAGTACTCCGTAGCATTGATGTGCCGTTTCAGCCAGATGGTGGCTTGCGCTTAATGCAAGGTCGCCTTGGCCGTGGTGTTATTAAAATTTCTGCGGTTGCGCCAGAGCACCGTAAAGTGAAAGCACCTGCAATCGTATTTGACTCGCAAGAAGCGGTACAAGCGGCGTTTGATCGTGGTGAATTACACCGAGACTTTATTGCGGTGGTTCGTTTCCAAGGTGCTCGTGCGAATGGTATGCCTGAATTACACCGTTTAACGCCTGTGTTGGGTGTTTTACAGGATCAAGGTTTCCATGTTGCATTAGTGACTGATGGCCGTATGTCTGGTGCTTCAGGCAAAGTACCGGCAGTCATTCATTTGTCTCCAGAAGCGTTATTAAACGGTCCGATTGGAAAAGTTCAAACCGGAGATATGTTAATCATTGATGCTGAAGCTGGCGTACTCGATATTGAGTTAGATGAACAAACTTGGCAGTCACGCCCTGTTGCACAGCCAGAACATCAGGCTGAAAACGAAGTCGGTTTTGGACGTGAATTATTTGGTGTATTCCGTGCAGCAGCAGCGCCTGCTGAGCATGGTGCATCTGTGTTTGGTGCACTTGTTGGCGAAGAGCCACAAGCGCATATTTGAGACGAAGGAATTACAAAGTAATGAGCAAGATTGAAGATGTTGTCAAATTAGGCCCAGTAATTCCAGTGTTGGCTTTTGATTCTGCTGAACAAGGTGAGCATGTATCACGTGCGTTGCATGCTGGTGGTGTAAAAGTACTGGAAATTACTTTACGTACCGCTGCTGGTTTGGCTGCTATTGAGCGAGCGTCTCAGTTAGCAGATGACATTGTGGTGGGCGTAGGAACGATTACTAAGCCTGAGCATTGTGCTCAAGCTAAAAAAGCAGGTGCTAAATTTGGGGTATCTCCGGGTTTGACTAAAGACTTGCATCTGGCTGCGCAAGATGCGGGCTTGCCTCTTTTACCAGGGGTAATGACACCGAGTGATCTTATTCAAGCGATTGAATTGGGTTACGACATTGTGAAGTTTTTCCCTGCTCAACAGGCTGGTGGTGTAGAGATGCTAAAAGCATTTTATGGGCCATTTCCAAACTTACGTTTTTGTCCTACAGGTGGAATTACAGCGGAGTCGGCTCCAGATTTCTTGAAGCAGCCTAATGTCGTGTGTGTAGGTGGGTCATGGTTAACACCTAAACCTGTTGTCGCTGCACAAGATTGGGCTGAAATTACCCGTTTAGCCCAAATTGCAAGTCAGTTGTGAGTTTTACGAAAGTAATTGTGGTTTGAAAATCTAAAGTATCTTTTAGGTGCTTTAGATTTTTTGTGATGCGGTGACTGGCGGATGCCAGTCATACAAAATATAAAAAATGAGTGCTTCAACAATGAGTATATCTCTGGTTGAAGAGCTTCGTTTGGGCAGTATGCCTAGATAGCATTATTCCAAGGAGAAAGTGTCACATGGAGACCGTTCAGGGTGGCATGTTGCTTATCTATACTTTAATCGCGATTGTTGCTTTGATTGTTATGATCGCGAAGTTTAGAATTTACCCCTTTTTAGTTCTTATTATTGTTTCTCTCGGTTTAGCTCTTGCAGTTGGCATGCCAATGGATGGGATTGTTAAATCATATGAGGCTGGTACCGGTAAAACATTAGGTCACCTTGCGATTGTGATTGCGCTAGGAACCATGCTTGGCAAGATGATGGCCGAGTCAGGTGGTGCAGAACGAATAGCAATTACTTTAATTAAATGGTTTGGTGAAAAACATATTCACTGGGCCATGATGTTCATTGCATTAATTGTGGGGCTTCCAGTATTTTTCGAAGTCGGTTTTGTACTTCTAATTCCAATTGCCTTCAACATTGCTAAACGCACAGGTAAATCATTGTTGGTTGTAGGTTTACCTATGGTTGCAGGTTTATCGGTCGTACATGGGTTGATTCCACCACATCCAGCAGCTTTGCTCGCGGTGCAGGCTTACCACGCCGACATCGGTAAAACTATTATGTACAGTTTGTTGGTTGGTGTCCCGACAGCGGTTGTTGCAGGTCCATTGTATGCATTATGGATCAACAAATATGTCAAATTGCCTGAAAATAATCCTTTAGCAAAGCAGTTTGTTGAAGCAGATGCTAACAAGACACGTGAATTACCAAGTTTTGGTATTACCTTATTTACGATCATGCTGCCAGTTGCATTGATGCTAGTTGGTAGTTGGGCAGATGTTTTCTTTGCTCCAAAAACTTTCCCAAATGAGTTATTACGCTTTATTGGTACTTCTGATATTGCATTACTTATTGCTGTTTTGGTCAGCTTTATTACTTTCGGCACCATGCAGGGTTTCAACCGTGAACAAATCGAAAAGTTCTGTGGTGGGTGCTTGGCTTCAATTGCCGGTATTTTGTTGATTGTTGGTGCTGGTGGCGGTTTTGGCGGTATTTTAAGAGACAGTGGAATTTCTAATGAAATTGTATCTACTGCCTTAAAAGCAAACCTTTCACCATTGTTGTTAGGATGGCTTGTTGCAGCCCTTATACGCTTGGCGACAGGTTCGGCTACTGTTGCGATGGCTACGGCTTGTAGCATTGTTGCACCTATTGCGGCGGCGGCAGGGGTAGTTGTTAGACCTGAACTTTTAGTATTAGCGACAGGTTCAGGATCATTAATTTTTTCGCATGTAAACGATGCTGGTTTCTGGCTAATCAAAGAATATTTTGGAATGACAGTTGGGCAGACACTGAAGACTTGGTCTGTACTGGAAACAATTATTTCAGTACTTGGTTTGTCTTTCACATTGTTGCTTAGCGCTGTTTTGTAATTAGAGGTAGGTAATCCATGATTGTGATAGCTATGGGTGTCTGTGGAACAGGGAAAACCCTCATTGGTGAGTTGTTATCAGAGCGTTTGGCTTGTGAGTTTCTTGATGGCGATACGCTTCATTCCGCTGCAAATAAAAGCAAGATGAGCCAAGGTATTCCTTTAACTGATGAAGATCGCTTGCCATGGTTGCAAGCCATTCGTCAGGCAATTGAAACAAAACAAAGAGATGGTGAAACAGCTGTGTTTACATGCTCATCTTTAAAGCGGATGTATCGCGATATTTTAAGAGGGCAGGACCAGAATGTTAAGTTTGTATATCTAAAAGGTTCTTTTGAACTATTACAGCAAAGACTTGCAGAAAGATCTGGTCATTTTTTTGATCCGGCATTGTTACAAACTCAACTAGATACATTAGAAGAACCTGATGTGAATGAGGCAATAGCAATTGATATTGCTCTCACACCAGAACAGATCATTGAACAAGTCATCCAGAAGCTAGGGGTGACTGATAGTGTGTGTCGGGGGTAAATTCATCTAGAAAATATCGAAACTATCACAGCCTTAAGATATTCACCTTGCATCTACGGTTCAAGCAAGGTGAGTACTGATAATAATAGTAGTATTGACCCGAATAAGACCTGATTACAGCGAAAGCTCGGTAGATATAAAAAGATATACAAAGAATAAGGTATTAAGAAGAATGAATCAGTTAAATAATTTACAGCATAAATTTCCAGTAGTGGACAGTATTCCTGAAAGTGTACGTCTGCCATCTCAAATTCATCAACGTGTCTCACTGGTGGACGGTGAGTTGAAGCTATGGGCTGGTCCAACCAAGAAAACATTATCTCCGATCTGGATTCAGCAGTCTGACGGTAGCCTACAGCAAGTTGAACTTGGTAGTTATCCAGTCATGGGCGAAAAAGAAAGTGATGAAGCTCTGGAAGCGGCAGTACGGGCTTACAACAATGGTCGCGGCGAATGGCCAATGATGAAAGTTGGTGAGCGCATCGCTTGTATGCAGAATTTCATTCAGCGCATGGTAGAGCAACGAGATCTGATTATTAAGCTGATCATGTGGGAAATTGGCAAGAGCTTGGCTGACTCAGAGAAAGAGTTTGATCGTACTATTACCTATATGCGTCAAACCATTGATGCTTTAAAAGATCTGGATAATGCTAACTCTCGCTTTGTAATTGCTGAAGGTACTATTGGTCAAATTCGTCGTACTCCATTAGGTGTTGTGTTGTGTATGGGACCATACAACTACCCACTGAATGAAACCTTCGCAACCCTCATCCCAGCTATGCTAATGGGTAATACCATTATTTTTAAACCACCTCAATTTGGAACTTTACTATTTGAACCATTGCTAGAGGCATTCCGAGATTCATTTCCAAAAGGCGTAATCAATACTATCTATGCACCAGGTTCTCTGGTAGTGCCTCACTTATTAGCGTCAGGGCAAATTAATGTATTGGCACTGATTGGTTCTAGTAAAGTGGCTGATCATTTGAAAAAGCAACATCCAAAATCCCATCGTCTGCGTGCGATTTTGGGGTTGGATGCGAAGAATGCAGCCATTATTCTGCCGGATGCTGACTTAGACCTGACAGTGAAAGAATGTCTACTGGGTGCATTGTCATTCAATGGTCAGCGTTGTACTGCTTTGAAAATGCTCATGGTACACCGCTCAATAGCCGATGAATTTGTTAATCGTTTAACGACTGAGCTGGCTAAACTGAAAGTAGGTATGCCGTGGGAAAAAGGCGTCTCTATTACGCCGTTACCGGGTATGCACCGTACCGCCTACATGACTGAAGTGATTGAAGATGCTGTAGCTAAAGGGGCTAAAGTGGTTAATCCGGAAGGTGGTGAATTCTGCAAAACCATGTTCTATCCAGCTGTCGTTTATCCAGTGACTGAGGGGATGAGACTATATCGCGAAGAACAGTTTGGGCCAGTGGTACCAGTTGCTGTTTATGATGATATTGAAACTGTATTGGATTATGTCACTACTTCTGATCATGGTCAGCAGGTGAGTATTTTTGGTAGTGACCCAGCGCAAATTGGTCATTTGGTCGATACACTGGTACATCAAGTTTGTCGTGTAAACATCAACTGTCAATGTCAGCGTGGTCCTGATGTATTCCCATTTGGTGGTCGTAAAGATTCTGCAGAAGGTACACTGTCTGTGCATGATGCGCTTCGTGCATTCTCGATCCGCTCTATGATTGCGGCTAAACAGACTGATGACAGTAAAGGTATGCTGGCTTCTATGGTGTCTGAGCACTATTCGAAGTTTGTGAATACCGACTTTATTTTCTAATTGATATACGATTAAAAAAATCAGCCCTCGGGCTGGCTTTTTTATGGGAAATAACAAAATAAAAACGCCTGATATGGATCAGGCATTTTTATTTAAATAAGGGATTTATTGACGAATTTGACCGTCACCTAACACAATCCATTTTTGAGAAGTTAAACCTTCTAAGCCAACAGGGCCGCGTGCATGGATTTTATCAGTTGAGATACCAATTTCAGCACCTAAACCATATTCAAAGCCATCGGCAAAACGAGTTGAGGCATTAACTACGACAGAGCTTGAATCTACGCGAGCCAAGAACTGACGAGCTAAAGTATAGTTTTCAGTCACAATTGCATCGGTATGATGCGAACCATATTTATTGATATGGTCAATTGCTTCATCAATCCCGCTAACCACTTTAACTGCAAGAATTGGTCCTAAATATTCGGTATACCAGTCTTCTTCTGTTGCAGGTTTGACAGTCGTACCCAAAATACGACGTGTTTCTGGACAGCCACGTAACTCAACTTGTTTTTCAGCATAAAGTTCAGCAATGCGTGGTAAGAAAACATCTGCAATTTTTTCATCAACAAGCAGTGTTTCCATCGCATTACAAACACCGTAACGATGAGTTTTGGCATTTAAAGTAATCGGTAATGCTTTTTGCAAGTCTGCTTGTGCTTCTACAAACACGTGGCAGTTACCATCAAGATGCTTAATCACAGGAATACGGGCTTCGTTGGTCACACGCTCAATTAAGCTTTTACCACCGCGTGGAACAATGACATCTACATACTCAGCCATGGTAATGAGGTGACCAACTGCCGCACGGTCAGAAGTTTCAATCACTTGTACTGAGTGCTCAGGTAAACCAGCAACTTTTAAACCATGTTTAACTGCTTCTGCGATTGCTTTGTTTGACTCAAGTGCTTCTGAACCACCACGTAAAATAATGGCATTGCCCGATTTAATCGCTAACGAGGCAGCTTCAAGTGTTACGTTTGGGCGTGATTCATAAATCATACCTACTACACCCAAAGGCACACGCATTTTCCCAATTTGAATGCCTGTGGGGCGATATGCAAGATCCGTAATTTCCCCAATTGGATCGACGAGAGCGATCACATCTTTTAAACCTTGCAACATCCCTTTAAAACGTGCGGGCGTAAGTTCAAGACGATCAAGTAAGGCACTGTCAAGTTGGTTACTACGGCCTTTTTCCATGTCGAGTTGATTCGCCGCCAAAATCGCTGCCTGATTATTTTCTAAAGCAGTGTAAATAGCAGAGAGTGCATGATTTTTAAGCGAAGTCGAAGCACTTGTTAAAACACGTGAAGCCTCACGTGCTTGTTGCCCGACTTTTTGCATGTATTGTTCAATTGAATCTTGCATAGCAGTTTTTAATCATTTACCAATGACTACGATAGTAGCAGTCAAATGCGGAACAATGAATGGCTTTTTTTGAAAAATGTGACCGCTATAAAAAAACATTTAAATATTTTGCAAACTATTCGCGGCTTAAACAAGATGAGTGGTCATTTCAGCGATTGCGTATATTTCAGACAATTGTTTAGAATGGACTTGTGCAACACAAACTAATACAAATTTTAAAGATTTGTGCATAAAAGATTACATGTTCAAGAAGGAACTCTTGCAGCATAAAAAAATTACAGCAAGGAGGAAGCAAGGATATGAATTCCATTATTCAAATGGATTCGGAGATAAACCAAGCTTATGCCGGTTTTGGGTTTTTCGATATCTACCATAGAGATAGTTTTAAACAGCCAGCTCGTACGACATGGATTGACGGTTGGAAAATTGAATACATGGCGATTGCAGACCCAAAAACCATTCACAAAACACCGATTGTGATTGTTGGTGGTGCTTTTCAAAATTTTAACTCTTATAAATATTGTGTTGAGCAACTGTTTGAAAGTGGCCCGGTCATTTTAATCGACTTGCCATCTATGGGCGCAAATCAACAAATTACCAATCGAGATACCGGAATTTCTGCTGGAACATTAGAACTACCTGATTTGTCCGCAATGTTAGGTCGCTGGTTAGATATTGTGGGAATTCAAAAAGTTTCTGTAATGGGAATGTCGTTGGGTTCAGTTGTTGCTTCTTGTTTTGCTTATCACCGTCCAGATTTAATGGACCGTATGATTTTAATGGGTGTCATGCAAAAGACCCGTAAAAGTTGGCGGATGATTTTGGAAGAATCACTCAAACTCATGCAAGAAAATCGCATGGAAGAGTTTGGACAAGCGGTGATTCTATATTTGGTGAATCATGCCAAATTAGATAAAACACGTATGTCACCGACAGCTAAAAAATTATTTTTTAGGCAAATGGCTGAGTTTACGGGGACCGAGCGTGAACGTTATGACATTAACTGTAATCGACTTTTACGCTTAACAGATGTACCGATTCCACAGTGTAAAACACTGGTCGCAGCAGGGCAGTACGATAGTTTTACTTTGCCTCATGAAAATGCCAATTTTGCTTTGCAATGTCCGGATATGGAATTTGCTCTAATTGCTAACGCAGATCATGTGCCACAGCTTCAGCGCCGTAAAGAAACTATGAGTTTGTTCACTTCATTTTTGAAGGGTGAATCTATCCAAAATCTGGATGGCATTATTCCAATGACGCGTGAGCAAATGCAAAACATGGAACGCCGAGGTGAAGAGCGTATACCAGTTCTCCAGCCTAAAACGAAACTGAGCCACCGTGAATGTCAAACAGAGGTGCCAGTGACGATTGTTGATGTGACTTTCTTTGGAATGTATTTGAAGTTAGATGATGTGAAACAGCTCGACTTTGTAAATGAACATCCACGGGATCTGGCAATATATTTAGAAGATGAAGAGGGTGCTTTTTCGATTGAATGTTTAATCTTTGAAGCTACTGAACAAGGAATCCGTGCTTTATTTAAACATGGCAGTTTCGAACTTGCTGACCGTTTAAGTCGTTTTATTGCCCGCCAAAAGCAAGCAGCATAAAGTTTAATTTTTTATAAAAAAGAAGTCCCAAAAATATTGAGACTTCTTTTTTTATTTCAATTGAGCATGGATAGTCCAGACTAAGTCACCTAAATGCTCTTCATCGTTCTCTTTAGAAACTTGTCCGAAGAATATTTGAGGTTGTTCAACGTTAACTTGACTAAAGCCTGCATCTTTAAAAAAGTCTTTCACTTCTAGTGGAGTCTTAAAATGAAAACTAAATGAGCTTCGAGACATAAGTTTAAGTAATCTACTACTGTTCCAGATAATACTTGCGAGTTTGTTCTTAACGGGTTCAGGATACAGGTCGGTTAAATAATGAAGCTTTTTAAAAGAAGCACCATAGTGGGCAATGGATTGGATCAGTTGCTTTAATAAGTCTTTATCAAAATAGTTAATTAAACCTTCACTGATGATAACCAATGGACGGCTAGGGTCAAACACTTCAAATGCTTGTGCGAAAGCCTCGGTAAATAAATCGACCGATAAAATTTCAGGTGCATTTTTTTCAATTTGTTTTAGTGCATTTTGTTTTGTTTGAGCCATATCGGGCAAATCAAGCTCTCGATAGCTAATAGAAGGATAATGCTGCCTAAACCACCAACCACGTGGTGATAAACCACAAGCGATTTCAAGCACCTGTAAATCAGGATTTTCTTGAATTAACTTCTCTAAATCATGATCAAGCATGGTATGGCGCTGTTTAAGCGTCGTGCGCATACTGCCACCGACATATTTCTCTGCCCAAGATTCTAATGGGTGAACTAAATATGCCAAAGATTTGCCTTTACTCGTAGCAAGTGCTTCGTGTGAGATCCCCATTTGATACCAGATATAGCCTGTATAGTGGGCTGTAAAAGAAATGTGGCGGTGTTTTGAAAGGTGTTGTGTCATTCGTCCTGAACTCGATTTATTGTTTTTGTGTGATCTTCATTATTAATAACAATGAAGAGGTTCTAATGCATTGATGGTGAATGAACCTGCATGACGGAGTCCTGTCAATTAGGTTGGCATTCTGGGATGAACTTTCAGTTGGAGTTACTTTTCTTTCGGGAAAAGTAACCAAAACCATTGTCATACGCAAAACCTGTTCACTTTCTGCATCTATCAAATATATTGAAGCAATCAATATCCTTCAGCAGATGAGCAGGTTGCGTATGACTTAACCGCGTATCAGATAGTGAATAGGTTTTTGTAGCCAATTAAAATTTTTACTAACTTAAATCGAATTCTTAAACTCTTCAATGGCTGTTTTGACAGCTTGCCATTCATTTCCAAGTGATAAAATTTCACCAACTTGGATTTGTGGAATTCGACCACGCATACGTTCTAAACGCTCTTGATTTGGTAGCGCTAAGTTTGCAATACCATCGAGTGCTGTACATGCTGCACTACGGTCATTACACACTAGTCCCATATCACAACCAGCTGCCAGAGCTGCTTGAATACGCGCATCTGCACCACCAGCGACACAAGCAGCTTGCATGCTTAAGTCATCAGAGAAAAGTACGCCATTAAACTTCAAGCGATTACGAAGGACTTCTTGAATCCAGAAAGGTGAGAAACCTGCCGGATTTGGGTCAACCTTGTCGTAAATTACATGTGCCGGCATGAGCGCATCGAGCTCAGGCATAAGCTTAATGAAGCTTTGCATATCATGGTTGTAAATTTCGTCATAGCTACGGCTGTCAATTGCGGCTGCGACATGTGAATCGGCTTTGACCGAACCGTGACCCGGGAAGTGCTTACCAGTATTTGCCATGCCGGCTTTTTTCATGCCGCGCATAAATGCACCAGCAAGAGGAGCAATATCTTCAATATTTTTAGAGAAGCCACGGTCACCAATCACATCACTAATCGCATTGAGGTCTAGAACCGGTGCAAAACTAAAATCGATCCCCACAGCTAACACTTCAGTTGCCATTAACCAGCCACACTGTTCAGCCAGTTCTAGAGCCTTTTGTGGTTGAGTAATATAGAGTTCGCCAAAGCGGCCCATGGCTGGCAATAGCGTAAAGCCAGATTTTAAACGTTGAACACGGCCGCCTTCTTGGTCGACAGCAATTAAAATATCTGGGCGAACTTGGCGCATATGGTCGGTTAAAGCACGGACTTGTTGTGGTGATTCAATATTTCGTGCAAATAAAATCATGCCACCGACTTGCGGAGCTTGTAATAGTTCAATATCTTCTTTAGTAAGTTCTGTGCCGGCAATGTCCAGCATCAACGCGCCAATCATATTGGTTCCATTTGAATTTTGATTGAAAAACAATAAGCGAATTTTGCAATGATTTGCTACATTTTGTCAGTACAGAATATGATAAAACTACACGGTATAAACAATTTAGTTGGTTAAGATGTTGAATCTGCTTAGTTCATATCGAAAACAGAGCGTGTAAGATACGAACACCCAAGGAAGTATTAAGAATTTATGAAACTTCAAACTATAGCTTGTGCAGTAGCAATCGCGACTGGCGGTTTATTCTTCTCTCATACGATGAACGAAGCAAGAGCAGCAACCAATACAGCTGCTGTTTCTCAATCGATCCAGCCAACGCAAGAGCAGGCCTTGGTGGCTCGTCAACTGGCAACTTTAGTTGATCGCCAACATTATTTAAATATGCGTTTGGATGCGAATACATCTAACCGTATTCTCGATATGTATTTAGATAGTCTTGATCCAGACCATTCATTATTTTTAGACGCTGAAGTTCAAAATTATAAAAAGCTCTATGGTTCAAATTTTGGTGCTTCATTAAAAGCGGGGAATTTAACTGGACCGTTTGCTATTCACCAGCAATATCGTGAACGCTTAAAACAATTTTATGAGTTCATGCTTGCTGAGTTAAAGAAACCACAAAATTTAAAACAGCCAAATACTTTTATTGAAGTAGATCGCGAAAAAGCACCGTATTTTAAAACATCGGCTGAGCAGCAAAATCACTGGCGTAAAATGTTAGTTTCGCAGTTAATTAATTTAACGATTAGCCGTGAAGAAGAGCAGGCGAAACAAAAGGCATTAAAAGAAAATCCATCACTTGCTGATGGTCAAGACTTAACAGGCCCAGAAGATTTAACACCGGCTCAGACTTTGACCAAGCGTTATACACGTCAGCTTGAAAGAATTAGCCGTGTGAAAAGCGACGATGTTTTAGATAAAACATTAAATGCAATGTTGGCGACTTATGATCCACATAGTAACTATTATCCGCCAATTGATGCGATAGAACTGAACCGCCAAACGACCTTACAACTTGAAGGTATTGGGGTATCGATTCGTCCAGAGCGTGGCAATGAAGATTACACCAAGATTGAAACCATTGTAGAAGGTGGCCCGGCAAGTAAGTCTGGTCAAGTGAAATCAGGAGACCGAATCGTTGGTGTCGCTCAAGAGGGCGGTAAAATGATTGATGTGGTCGGCTGGTCGAGTTCAGAAATTGTTGGGTTGATCCGTGGTAAGCGTGGCACAAAAGTAACGCTGAAACTTCTTGGTGCTGGTGCGTCAATGAGCCAAGCACGCAATGTGACTTTGGTACGTGATGTCATTCAAGAAGAAGATGCGGGCGTCCGTTCACGTACAGTTGAAGTAATACGTGATGGTAAAAAACATCTATTAGGTGTCATTGAAATTCCATCTTTCTATTTCGACTATCGTTCACGTCGTGCTGGTCAGCAATATCGTTCAGTTTCTGAAGACACTGCAAATGCGTTTGAGGCATTAAAAGCTAAGAAAGTCGAAGGTATTATTATTGACTTGCGTAATGACCCAGGTGGTTCATTAGAAGAAGTTGCACGTATGCTTGGACAGGTAATTAAGTCAGGTCCGGTTGTGCAAATTCGTGACGGCAATGGCAATGTAAGTGTATTTGAAGACAACGATGGTGGTCAGCAAATCTATACAGGTCCACTCGCTGTATTGGTGAACTTGGCATCGGCATCTGCAAGTGAGATTTACTCTGCTGCAATTCAAGATTATGAGCGTGGCATTATCATTGGTAGTACAACCACAGGTAAAGGTACAGCTCAGGTCCAACTTGATACTTTGGCATATGGTCAAGCAACCTTAACTCAGCGTAAATTCTACCGTGTTACCGGTGGTAGTACGCAAAACAAAGGTGTAGTGCCAGACATTAAGCTTGTTGATATTTATAACGAAGAGTTTGGTGAGCGTAAATCGAAAAATGCCTTAAAGTGGGATACGATTCCAACTGCACCATTTAAACGTGAAGGTTCTGTTCAGCCATATGTGGCGAAGTTGTCTCAACTTTCAGAGCAACGTGTAGCAGTCGATCCGCAGTTTAAATATTTAAATAAACGTACGGCAATCGCAAAGGTGACTAGCGATCAGAAACAAGTTGTTCTTGATATTGATAAGCGCCGCGCAGAGCTTCTGAGTTTAGAAAAGCAAACTTTAGATGCTGAAAATGAACGCCGTGTAGCGACAGGTCAAAAACCTTTTGCTAACTGGGAAAGCTATCAGGCTTCCTTAGATGCATTGGCTGAATCTCGTGCCAAAATGAAAGCCAACCAACGTCCTGCATTACCAGAAGAAGAAACATTTGTGAATGAAGCAGCAAATGTACTTATGGATTATGCAAAATTGCAGAACCGTTAAGTTCTTTGTCTGTTTATAAAAAAGCACGCTGTTCTCAGCGTGCTTTTTTAATTTTTCATGTCAGTAAACTGTCATGCATTTATCATCAAAGTGTCAAGAAAGCTGCTTAATCTTTAAGCATGAAAATAAATACATTGATGGATGGCGCTATGCAAGGCTCATACGCGACAGCACTATTAAAACAACAGCAACTCCCTGAAAGCTTCCACTTCTATTTTAAACAAAAACAGCAGTTGTCTAATACTCAGGAATTGCACCAACTCCACGGGTTGGTTCGTCCTCGTTTAAAAATTGCGATTGTGACAGAGACATGGCCACCAGAAATTAATGGTGTAGCGCTTTCCTTATTACAGTTATGTCAAGGTTTGCAAAAACAAGGTCATAAAATTCTACTGGTTCGCCCAGAACAAAAAGCCAAGTGTCATGATTTTCTACCAGAGCAAGAATGTCTCGTCATGTCACAGGCTATTCCTAAATATCCAACTCTGCAATTTGGTTGGCCCCAATATTTAAAAGTTTCAAAAGCTTTTGAAAAATTTGCGCCAGATGTTGTGCACATCGTGACAGAAGGGCCTTTGGGCTTAACTGCCATGCAAGCTGCAAAAGCAAAAGATATTCCGGTCTCTAGTGGCTTTCATTCACCATTTCAAGATTTTAGCCGATTCTTTGATTTGGCTTTTTTAGTTAAGCCAATTCAAAAATATCTTTGCTGGTTTCATAACAATACTCAAGTGACTTGTGTGCCAAGTAAAGATACCGAAGAAGCTTTACGTGGTTTTGGTATTACCTGTCCACTGGTTGTGGTGGGACGAGGGGTCGATACCACACGCTTTTCACCAAAACATCGTTCAGAAAGCTTACGCCAGCAATGGGGTGCCGATGCCGATACTCGTGTCATGCTGTATGTAGGGCGTTTATCACCAGAAAAAGAAGTTCAATTGATTGTTGAAAGCTATGCAGCTATGCAAAATATGCAGCAACATAAAACTAAACTTGTGGTGGTAGGAGATGGCCCAGATCTTGCTCGATTAAAAGTATTACCTGAAGCGAGAAATGTCATTTTTACGGGTAGTTTGCGTGGACAAGATTTAGCAATAGCATATGCAAGTGCTGATGTCTTTGTATTTGCGAGTCAGGTTGAAACGTTTGGTAACGTAGTTTTAGAGGCAATGGCAAGCGGTTTGCCTGTTATCGCGTATGATTATGCATGTGCACATCAATATTTAGTCCATAACGTAAGTGGCTGGTTAAGTCCACTTGGACAGAAAAACCATTTTATACAACAAATTTATCAACTCCCTTCAGTACAACAACTTAGAGAAATGGGCATACAAGCCTGTCGTAAAGTACAGCAAAGCGGTTGGCAACTTCCGGTACAGCAATTAGAACAGGCATTTTATCAGGTAGTGAAGGAATCCTCGGTGGACTTCACCTAAGTATCCTAAAATAGGAGAACAACCATGAAATTAAAGAATGCAAAAATAAAAATACTCGATCTAGATTTACGAGGCTGTTTATACCTCAATCATTTTTCCCATTCACAGCGTGTAGCTTTATTTTTCAAAATTATTAGCCGTGCGGGCGATGGGCCATTTTGGTACCTCATGCTGGCAATTGTATGGGGAATGCATGGCATTACCTATAGTTTGCAAATTATCTATTTGCTACTTGGCGGTTCAGTCGGAACAGCAATTTATAAATTCTTAAAACATAAAACTACGCGTCCACGCCCTTACCAAGTACATCAGGTGATTGTGCTTGGGGAGAGACCACTTGATCACTTTAGTTTTCCATCAGGCCATACGCTACATGCAGTGATGGTGACAATTGTGTTAGGTTATATCCAGCCTGTGTTGCTAGCTGCCATGTTGCCATTCATGGTGCTTGTGGCATTGTCTCGTATGGTGCTTGGACTTCACTACCCAAGTGATGTGATTGTAGGCGCACTTATTGGTGCGGCAGTAGCAAGTCTGATTATTTTTGTCGCGCCATTATTGGGCATTGCTTTATAACGAACAGTAATTTTTATCAGCTTAAGCTATCGATTACGTTTGTGGATTTGCTAAAGTACACAGTTCGTGATTTAGCAGATTAAACAGATAGGAGCCGCTATGGGCTTACGTTGGACAGATACGATTGATATTGCCATTGAATTGTCAGAAGCACATCCAGAAGTTGATCCGCAATGGATTCGTTTTACTGATTTACATGCATGGGTATGTGCGTTACCAGACTTTAGTGATGACCCAAATAAATCAACCGAAGGATTGCTAGAAGCCATCCAAATGGCTTGGTTAGATGAAGTTCGCTAAAAACAGTAGAAAAAATCGCAACTTTTACACATTCAAAGCTGATTATTGCCTATGACATCGGTATAATGCGGCAAATTTTTTAAAGTTTAAATCTTAAAATAAAGGAGCCACTCATGGCAATTGAACGTACTTTGTCTATCGTAAAGCCAGATGCTGTGTCTAAAAACCACATCGGTGAAATTTTTGCTCGTTTCGAAAAAGCGGGTTTAAAAATTGTTGCGACTAAAATGAAACACCTTTCTCAAGCTGATGCTGAAGGTTTCTATGCAGAGCACAAAGAACGCGGTTTCTTTGGTGACTTAGTTGCATTCATGACTTCTGGTCCAGTTGTAGTATCTGTTCTTGAAGGTGAAAACGCAGTTCTTGCTCACCGTGAAATTTTAGGTGCTACAAACCCTAAAGAAGCGGCTCCTGGTACTATCCGTGCTGATTTCGCTGTAAGCATCGACGAAAATGCTGCTCACGGTTCTGACTCAGTTGCTTCTGCAGAGCGTGAAATTGCTTACTTCTTTGCTGACAACGAGATCTGCCCACGCACTCGTTAATCGAAAGCATTCAAACCAGATAAGTGGTATACTACTTATCTGGTTTTTTTATTCTCTTAAGAGCATATTGTTTGATTCTTGAACAATATATTCTTTTTTTGACATGGTTTAGGTAAATACACATGAGTTCTGCAGTGGTCGTTTCATCTGAAAATCTTGATGGACAGCAGCAATCTTCGTCCACGCCAGCATCGCCTGCTGCCGAAAAAGTGAATTTACTCGGCATGTCACGCGCTCAATTAGAAAAATTCTTTGAAGATATTGGTGAGAAAAAGTTTCGTGCCGGGCAGGTTATGAAATGGATTCATCAATATTTTGTCACTGATTTTGCTGAAATGACCAATATTTCAGGCAAATTGCGCGCAAAGCTTGAACAAATTTGTGAAATTAAAGCCCCTGAAGTTGTTCACCGTCATTATTCAAAAGACGGAACACGTAAATGGGTGTTTCGCGTAGGTGAAGGTTCTGGCTCTTTAGTAGAAACTGTATTAATTCCTGCCGAAGATAAAACTGGTTCACGCAAAACCTTATGTATTTCTTCACAAGTGGGCTGCGCATTAGACTGCTCATTTTGTTCAACAGGTAAGCAAGGCTTTCAGCGCGATTTAACGCCAGATGAAATTATTGGGCAACTTTGGATGGCAAACTATTCTTATATGGAAGAAGTGCCTGTTGCCGAGCGCGAGCGTTCAGTAACTAATGTGGTGATGATGGGTATGGGTGAGCCATTACTCAACTATGATGCTGTATTAAGCTCAATGCACATTATGCTTGATGACTTTGCTTATGGCATGTCAAAACGTCGCGTGACTTTGTCAACGTCTGGTGTTGTACCGAAAATTGACCAACTTGCACAAGATATTGATGTTGCATTAGCAATTTCTTTACATGCACCAAACGATGAACTACGTAATGAACTTGTGCCTATTAATAAAAAATATCCATTGGCTCAGTTGATTGCAGCGTGTCAGCGTTATATTGCCAAAGATGGTAATGAAAGTGCGCGTAAACATGTGACTATTGAATATGTGATGTTAGAAGGCGTAAATGATCAGCCTGAACATGCACAGCAGTTACTTAAGTTGCTTAAAAACTTACCAAGTAAAATTAATTTAATTCCATTTAATCCATTCCCTCATGCGCCGTATGGTCGCTCAAGTCGAAATCGTATTATCTCGTTCCAAAAAACTTTGTCTGATGCCGGATTTGTGTGTACGATTCGTCAAACACGTGGTGATGATATTGACGCTGCATGTGGACAGTTAGTGGGTCAAGTTGCTGACCGTACGCGCCGTGCTGAGCAGTGGCAAAAGAAAGTAGCGCAGCGACAAGAGATTTTACGTACACAAGGATAAAGTTGAGGGCAGACTTTGAGTACTCCGAAGTTAAAGATCATGTTATGTATGGGGGTTGCTGTTGCATTTCTGGCCAGTGGTTGTCAGTCTTCGCCAACGCTTAAAAAGGACCCGGAAAAAGCAGTTAAGGTGCGTACGCAGCTTGCCGCAGAATACATTCGTTCTGGTGACTTGGACTCTGCAAAGCGTTCCCTTGACCAAGCTTTAAGTGTCGATAGCCGTGATGCAACGGCAAATATGATGATGGGCATTTTATTGCAACAAGAAGGCAGTAAACCCAATTTAGAAAAAGCAGAACATTATTTTAAACGTGCAATTTCATCTGAGCCAGATAATGCTCAGGCGCGTAATAATTATGGTACGTATTTGTACCAAATGGAGCGTTATAATGATGCCATTGAGCAATTCCGTATTGCTGGTGCAACATTAGGTTATGATCAACGCTATCAAGCCTTAGAAAATCTAGGGCGGATTTATTTAAAATTAGGTGATATTGCGAGTGCTGAAAAAACATTCAAACAAGCACTCCTTGCTAACCGCGATTCTTACATTTCAATGTTAGAGTTAGCAGAAATTTTTTATTTGCAGCAGCAGATTCCGGCTGCTACACAAATGTATGAACAATACGTTCGTACAGTGGGGCAGAAAAATCAGGGTGCTCGCGCACTTTGGATTGGTTTAAGAGTGGCTCGAGCCAATGCGGATAAAATGGGAATGCAAGTTTTAGTAAACCAGTTACGTGCTTTATTCCCGGAAAGTCCAGAATATCAACGTTATTTGCAATTACAGTATAGTACTGAGGCCGTATGGAAATAAATCCTAATTCACAGCAGCCAACTGGCTCAAGCTTACCGACTTCTGCTTTAGGAAATATTCAACGTCCTGGTGAGTATTTACGTCAAATTCGCGTTTCTCAGAAAAAAGAATTAGAGCAAGTATCTTCAGATTTAAATATGCCGCTTAAAACGCTAAGTGCGTTAGAGCAAGACGATTATAAATCTTTGCCAGAAGCAACTTTTATTAAAGGTTATTATCGTTCTTATGCGAAATATTTAAATGCTGATGCAACTGCAATTATTCAGCGTTTTGATGAAATTTATGCGAACGATACAGGTCTTTTGCCAAATCATGCTTTAAACAACTCACCAATTAAAATCATGGGTAAATTACCGGGTTCTAATAGTGATCGTAACAAAAAATGGTTAAAGCGTGCGTTACTTGCGATTTTGATTATTGCTGTCGTGTCATTGATTGTGATGGGTGTCCAAAAATGGACTTCAAACAAAGAAGAAGCTGATGTGCCAAAAGCCAATCAGTCTAATGTTGAAGTTTTACCTATGAAAGGAAGTGCCTCTGCAACAGCGGGTGATCAATTGGTGTTAAACTTTAACCGTCCAACTTCTGTTCATATTGTAGATGCAACAGGCAAGGTTTTAGCGACGGGTCGTCAGGCATCGACTTTAACCTTAAATGGTGAGTCTCCATTCCAGATTCGTCTTGATGATGCAACAGCTGTGTCATTAAGTCTAAACCAAGAACAGATTTCATTGTCTCCATATACGGTAAACGGTAAAGCTGAATTCCGTTTATCCCGCTAATACCATGAGTTGAGCGATACAATGATAGAGAACCCAATTAAACGTCGACCAACACGTAAAATCCGTGTTGGTTCGGTCTATGTCGGTGGCGATGCACCTATTAGCGTGCAAAGTATGACAAATACCGAAACTTGCGATGTCGATGCAACTGTTGCTCAGATTGAGCGTTGTGTTGACGCAGGTGCAGATATTATGCGTGTTTCAGTTCCTTCTATGGAAGCAGCTGAAGCCTTTGGTGCGATCCGCAAACGTGTTTCAGTTCCATTAGTGGCTGATATTCACTTTGACCATAGAATTGCCTTGGCAGTTGCAGACTATGGTGCAGACTGTTTGCGTATTAACCCGGGTAACATCGGTTCAGATCAAAAAGTTCGTGAAGTTGTTGCTGCGGCACGCCATCACGGTATTTCTATGCGTATTGGTGTGAATGCGGGTTCTCTAGAAAAAGATTTACAGAAAAAATATGGTGAGCCAACAGGGCAGGCACTGCTTGAGTCAGCTTTACGTCATATCGATATTTTAGACCGTCTAGATTTCCATGAGTTTAAAGTCAGCGTAAAAGCATCAAATGTGTTTTTAACCATGGATGCTTATCGTTTGCTTTCTCAGCAAATCGACAATCCATTGCACCTTGGTGTGACTGAAGCTGGTATTTACCGTACAGGTACTGTGAAATCAGCGATTGCTCTTGGTGGATTATTGATGGAAGGTATTGGCGATACCATGCGTATTTCGCTTGCTGCTGAACCAGAAGATGAAATCAAGATCGGTTTTGACATCTTGAAATCGCTTGGCCTACGTTCTAACGGTATTAACTTTATTGCTTGTCCAAGTTGTTCTCGCCAAGAATTTAACGTGATTCAGGTGATGCAAGCCTTAGAAGAGCGCCTAGAAGATATACGTACGCCAATGGATGTTTCAGTTATTGGTTGTAAGGTAAATGGCCCAGGTGAAGCAAAAGAAGCAGATATCGGGGTTGTTGGGGCTGCGCCTCGTTCACTGGTTTATCGCAATGGTGAGAAAAGCCATTTAATTGATACCAATCAATTGGTTGATGAAATCGAAAGTATGGTTCGTCAACGTGTTCAAGAGCTTGAAGAAGCTAAATCTAAAGAAATTATTCGTAGTTCATCATGAGTTCAATTGTCGCAATCAAAGGTTTTAATGACGTTTTACCAACGCAAACAGCAGCGTGGAGACGTCTCGAGCAGCATTTAGCATCGTTAATGGATGCTTATGGTTACCAACAAATTCGTTTGCCGATCGTTGAACAAACGGGACTGTTTAAACGTGCTATTGGTGATGCAACCGATATCGTTGAAAAAGAAATGTATACATTCTTCGATAAAGGAAACCCACCTGAGTCACTGACTTTACGTCCGGAAGGAACAGCAGGTTGTGTACGTGCGTTGGTTGAACATAACTTGTTGCGTGGTGCTACGCCACGTGTGTGGTATATGGGACCTATGTTCCGTTATGAAAAACCACAAAAAGGCCGTTATCGTCAGTTCCATCAGTTTGGTGTAGAAACTTTTGGTGTGGCAACTCCTGATATTGAAGCTGAAGTTATCTTAATGACAGCTCGGTTATGGAAGCGTATGGGCGTTGCGCATATGGTTCAACTTGAGCTGAATACTTTAGGTGAAAAAGATGAACGTACAGAATATCGTAATGCTTTGGTTGCCTTCTTAAATGAGCATAAAGATGCTTTGGATGAAGATTCACAGCGCCGTTTAACAACAAACCCATTACGTATTTTAGATTCTAAAATTGAATCGACTCAGAAAATTTTGGAAAATGCGCCGAAATTAAATGACTTTTTAAAAGAAGACAGTCTAAACCACTTTCAACAATTACAAGATTATTTGACTGCTGCTGGCGTTAAATTTGTAATTAATCAAAAACTGGTTCGTGGTTTAGATTACTACAATAAAACTGTTTTTGAATGGACAACAACAGCACTTGGGTCGCAAGGTACAGTGTGTGGTGGCGGTCGCTATGATGGCTTGGTTGGTCAGCTAAAAGGTAAGGCAGACCAATCTGTACCCGCTGTTGGCTTCGGTATGGGGATGGAGCGTTTATTGCTTCTGATTGAGCAAGTTGAAAAAGCTGAAATTGTACGTGATTGTGAAGTTTTCTTGGTAGCAGAGCCAGCTTATCAAGCTAAAGCATTAGTTTTGGCAGAACAATTACGTGATCAGTTAGAAGCTGCAAATAGTAACATTCGCATTAAAACTGGTTCACAAGGCAGCATGAAGAGTCAGATGAAAAAGGCTGATCAGGCTGGGGCCGTTTACGCCATGATTTTGGGTGAACGTGAATGGGAAGCACAGCAGCTTGCTATCAAAGAGTTGGCAACAGCTGAGCAGACACAAGTTGCGCTAGCTGAACTCGTACCATTCTTAATTGAAAAATTTACAAAATAAACTGAAACATCTGGAAAAGGACAATCACATGAGCTTAAGTGATGAAGAACAATTCGACAGCTTAAAGTCGTTCGCCAAAAAATATGGTTCTGCCATGATTAGCGGGATTCTCATTGCATTGATTGCCTTTTTCGGGTGGGAATATTGGCAAAAAAGAAACCTTGCAACAAGTCAGACAGAAACTGCAAAAGTACAGCAGTTAATGGATGAAGCGAATGCAACAGCTGATAATCCAAATGCTTTAGCTTCAATAACAGCATCGGCAGATAAACTTGTAAAAGACGATATTGATTCAGTTCAGGCGATACAAACTCAATTTGTATTAGCAAAGCTTGCATATGAAAAACAAGATTATGCTGCTGCTGAAAAAGCTTTGAAAAAAGTTGAAAACTCAAAAGTAAAAGATGAAGGACTGATTCAGGTTGTAAAATTGCGTTTAGCAGATGCACAATTAGCGCAAAACAAATATGATGAAGCTCTAAAAACCCTGTCTGGTAATGTCGATCCGGCATTTAAAGCAACAGTAGAAGAGTTACGTGGTGATATCTTTGTTGCTAAGAAAGATATTGATTCTGCTAAAAAAGCGTATCAAGCTGCATGGGATTCGTTACTGGAACGTAAACAAGAGCGACAAATTTTACAAATTAAACTCGAAAGTGTTGGCGTTTTAGTTGAAGATCCACAGATTGAGCGCCCAATTTTGGAAACACAGGTGGAAGAGTCTTAATGAATCAGAAATTCAAACTGCCTTTGGCAATTGCAATCGCATCAGCTGTACTGGTGGGATGTTCTAGCAACAAAGTAAAAGAAGCAAAACCAAATCCACTACCGAAATTGACTGAGTCGAAAAAGGCTCTGGTACCGGTGTTTTCACGCAGTGTTTCTTCTACGAATAAGGCAGATCCGTTACGTTTACAACTTGACGCTAGTGACGGTGTTGTTTTTACGCTTGACCCTAAGGGTGAAGTTGCTGCATATCGTGGCAAACAACGTCTTTGGGAGAAAAAAGTCAGTAAATTGGGCTTAAGCTCTGGTGTTGAAGCAGCTGAAGGTATTGTTGTTGTTGGTAACAGCAAAGGTCAATTATTTGCTTTAGATCAAGCGACAGGTGAACAAAAATGGACTGCACAATTATCTGGTGCATTATTAAGTCCTTCTTTAGTTCAATCTGGACGTGTGATTACGATTGCAAACGACGGTACCGTATTTGCACATGATGCGTCATCAGGACAACAAGTTTGGGCATACAAATTGCCAAACGTTCAGTTCAGTTTACGCGGTCAACCATCACCAGTAAGTCTTGACCCACGTACTGTTTTAATTGCTTCTGCAAATGCATATGTTTATGCAATTGATACGATTAGTGGTATCCCACGTTTCCAACGTCGTGTTGCGGTAAGTGAAGGTCGTTCTGATATTCAACGTCTAATTGATATTGATGGTGATCCGGTTGTTGCAGGCCAACTTATGGTTACAACCAGCTTCCAAGGTCAAGTCACAGTGACTGATTTGGCTTCTCAACGCGTAGTTTGGAGTGAAGATTCAAGCAGCACCAAGCGTCCAGAAGTTTATGACAATAAAGTATTTGTTTCATCAACTGATGGCAAGTTGACTGCTTATGATTTATCTACAGGCGAAAAGCTTTGGGAAAATGATAGCTTGTTGAATCGTCATTTAAGTAACCCTGTTGTGTTGGGATCGGACCTTATTGTTGGCGATTTGGATGGTGTTTTACACCTGATCGACCCAGCAACTGGTAAATTGGTAGGTCGTTCTAAAACAAGTGGTGAGGTTAATACTTTACGTGTTATTGAGAATCAACTCTACGTTTCGACCCGAAAAGGCGATTTAAGTATTTGGCAGAATCGTTAATTTTGTTCGCTTGTGCTAAAATAGCCGCTTAACAAATTACGCTGTTAAAAAATATCGGGGTGTTTGAATTAAATCAGTTCAAAGCCCCGTCTTTTATTATGGTCATATCTGACCTTAAAATATATCTCCTGTACTGTTTCTAATGCTCATGCCATGAGATATGGCTGGGCTTGAATTAAGGTTATTGTATGAAACCCGTTATTGCGCTCATTGGTCGTCCGAATGTCGGAAAATCAACGTTATTTAACCAGATTACCAAGAGTCGTGATGCACTTGTAGCCGACTTCGCGGGTCTGACTCGTGACCGTAAATATGGTGATGCGACTTATCAAAATAAGTCTTTCATTGTTGTTGATACGGGGGGTATCGGTGAAAGTGAAGGCGGTATCGATAACTACATGGCCGAGCAGTCAAAAACAGCCATCAACGAAGCAGATATTATTATTTTTGTGGTTGATGCGCGCGCCGGATTGTTAGCTTCTGATGAACAAATCGCTCGTGAACTTCGTACGTTAGGCAAGAAAATTTATCTTGTTGCGAACAAGGTAGATGGTGTACATGCTGAAGCTGCTTTAGTTGAGTTCTATAAACTTGGTATGGGTGAACCATTACAAGTTGCAGCGAGTCATGGTCGTGGCGTTCAGCAAATGCTTGAAGATGTACTTCAAGATGTTCCTGAAGATGAAAACCCAGAAGAGCATGATAAAGATACTGGTTTACGTTTAGCCATTATTGGTCGTCCAAACGTGGGTAAATCAACGTTGGTAAACCGCTTACTTGGTGAAGACCGTGTAGTGGCATTTGACCAACCGGGTACAACTCGTGATTCTATTTATATTCCTTTTGAACGTGAAGGCCGTAAATACACTTTAATTGATACAGCGGGTGTACGTCGTAAAGGTAAAGTTGATGAAATGATTGAGAAGTTCTCAATTGTGAAAACTTTACAGGCAATGAAAGATGCTCACGTTGTGGTTGTTGTGGTCGATGCTCGTGAAGGTATTGTTGAGCAAGACTTACATTTAATTGGCTATGCGCTTGAAGCTGGTCGTGCCATGGTGATCGCCATTAACAAATGGGACAACATGAGCGAGTACGACCGTAAACAATGTAAACTTGACGTTGAACGTCGTTTTGACTTCATTCCTTGGGCAAAAATTCACTTAATTTCTGCTTTACATGGAACAGGGGTGGGCGAATTATATCCTTCTATCCACCGTGCTTATGAGTCTGCAAATTTAAAAGTTTCACCAGCAAAATTAACTCAAATTTTGAGCGATGCGACAGAAGCTCACCAACCGCCAATGATTAGTGGTCGCCGTATCAAAATGCGTTATGCGCATATGGGTGGACAAAACCCACCGACTATTGTGATTCATGGTAACAAGGTTGATAAGACACCTGCGGACTATCGTCGTTACTTAGAAAACGTGTTCCGTAAAGTGTATAAACTTGAAGGTACGCCAGTTCGTATTGACTTTAAAACTTCTGAAAACCCGTTTGAAGGTCGTAAGAGTCAAGTTGATGAACGTACAGCTGCGCGTCGCCGTCGTTATATTCAGAAATTCAAAAAAGCGGAAAAGAAATTTAATCGTTAATCTGTATAAACGTAAAAAAGCCCAAAGTATTCTTTGGGCTTTTTATTATATGGTTTAATAAGTTATTGGTATTTTTATATTAGCTTTAATCCTTAATTAGATGGATTTAAAAAAATGAATGATAGGAAAATTGAAGTTTATATAGGAAAGCTCAATGAGTTTTTAAAACAAGAACAGCAAGACTTTCCTGACTTTCGTACATTTAATAATTATAAAAAGCAGCAAATACAGCACATTAAAAATAATTTATTAGCTCAAAAGCTAAATGTAACCCCAACAGATTTGATATTTGCGAAACATGAGTATGGCAAACCTTATTTGTTAAATCATACGTTGCATTTTAATCATTCACATAGCCAGCAATATTATGCTTTAGCGCTAAGTGAGCGAGTTAAAGATATTGGTATAGATGTTGAAGAGCTCGACCGCAAAGTACGTTTAGATAGTTTGGCACAACATGCCTTTCATCCTGATGAATATGCGACATGGCAAAATCTAGAACAAGATAGAGAATATTGGTTTAAAGTCTGGACCACTAAAGAAGCTGTTCTAAAAGCATCGGGCCTTGGTATACGTTTAGATTTAAATACTTTAAATACTCAAGCACACCCTACAAATCATGGCGGATTATGTTCACATGAACTTATTGGAACATTTGCTTATCAAAACTTTATGTCAGGTAACATGATTTTAACGGTCGCATGGCGTTCCGAGCAGTCTTGCCGTGGGTTTCAGTTTCCTTCTATTCAGCTTCATTCACTTGAAAGATAGAGTGTGCCAAATAGCACGTATAAAAAAACCGCGAATTACGCGGTTTTTTGAGTTGAGAGCAAGCTATAAAATTAAGCTTGACCTTCAACAGCAGCAGCTTGAGCACGTTCCATATTTGCTTCGAACTCTGCATCAAAGTTGATTGGAGTAAGAAGTAATTGTGGGAAGCTACCCTTAGTAACTAAGTCGTTTACAGCTTCACGTAGGAACGGGAACAAAATGTTCGGGCAGTATGCACCCAAAATGTAAGGTAAGCGGTCTTCTTCGATATTATCGATTAAGAAAATACCAGATTGAGTTACATCTACGATGAATGCTGTTTCATTGTCGTTATTGGCTTTAACCACAACTTTTAAAGATACTTCAAAGTGAGTTGGGTCAATCTTTTCAGCAGCAGAAGAAAGATTGATGTTAAGTTCAGGTTGCCATTGTTTAGTAAAAACTTGTGCCCCTGGAACCTCAAAAGAAATATCTTTTGTATAAATACGCTCTAAAGCTAATTGTGGTTGAACTTGTTGTTCTTCGCTCATTGTTTTTTCCTTAATATGGATGCGATGTTAAGCCAATAATTCGTCGAGTTTACCTTCACGCTCTAAAGCATAAAGTTGGTCAAAACCACCGATAAACTGATCATTAATAAAAATTTGTGGAACAGTACGGTGGTTTGTACGTTGCATTAATTCAGCACGTACTTCTGGTGCTTCAACAGAAAGATTTACTTCTTTGTAAGCAACACCTTTACGCTCAAGTAATTGTTTCGCGCGAACGCAGTACGGGCATACAGAAGTTGAGTAAACAATGACATTTGCTGCCATAACAATTCTCCTTAAGCTTTTGGTTTGCTTTTAACGAGAGGTAAGCCTTGAGCTTTCCAGTTACTGATACCACCATCAAGGCGATAGCTGTCATGGTGAGCAACTTTCTGTAAAGCGCTACCAGCAACTTGCCCTAGGTTACAGATAAATACCAATGGACGGTCACTTGCTTTTAATTCATCAGCATGACTTGCAATTTGGCTATAAGGAATATTGCGGCTACCACTAATGTGACCTTCGCGGAAGTCTTTGCTATCGCGTAAGTCAATCAAAAGAGCATTTTTCGCTTTCACTAAAATACCAAGCGACTGTGGAGAAATTTTACGACCGTTACGTTGACCTTCGAAAATGAAGAACAATACGATCAAGACTCCGAGTGTACCAAACAAAATGGGGTGATTCCCCATAAACTCTAACCAGCGTTCCACAAGTCACCTAAAAAAATTAAAAACAAAATTGACCTAGAGTATAGCGTATATAGATGGTGATCAAAATCACCACTTCAAGGGCAAAAGGGGTAGAAAATTAGTTTTTTTGCTGCGCTTCTTGAATCTCGTCGATTAAACGTAAGAAGCTATCTAAGCGTCGCGGCAAAATTTCACCTGCTTCAACAGCCTGTTTTAAGCCACAGTTCTTTTCATGAGTATGCGTGCAGTTACGGAACTGACATGAACCTAAATGCGCTTCAATTTCAGGAAAACCCATACGAATTTTATCTAAATCGAGATGCCAAAGCCCAAACTCGCGAATTCCCGGCGAATCAATTAAGGCGCCATTTTTACCAAAGTTGATTAAGCGCGTAGAAGTCGTGGTGTGTTGTCCAAGTGCCGAGTTTTCAGAAATGATATTGGTTTTCTGTTCGGCATCTGGAATGAGCACATTAATAAGTGAGCTTTTACCAACACCTGACTGGCCTACAAAAGCTACTGTCTCACCATCAAGTCGTTGAGATAATGCTGAAATATCACCTTTAGAATGACAAATCATGACTTCATAACCTAAATTTTCATACTCTTTGAGCATGTCGAGAATCGGATCATTTTTAGTGAGTAAATCCGATTTATTTAGTACTAGAAGAGCAGGAATATTTGCATCTGCACATGCTACTAAATAGCGATCAATTAAAGTCGGTGCCGGTTCTGGAAGCGGAGCAAAAACAATAACGATTAAACTAATATTGGCTGCTACAGGCTTTACTTTATGATAGCGATCTGGACGAGTAAGTAATGAAGTACGAGGGTGAATTGCAGTAATAATCCCTAAGCCTGTGTTAGGGTCTGCTTGCCACTTCACTCTGTCACCCGTGACTAGTAATTCAAGATTTGTACGAGTGTGGCAACGCCAAATACTTTTTAGTTCAATCGGTTTCCAAAATGGTTCTGGTTCGCCTTCGGCAACTTGAGGTTTTTCTGGGTGATGCTCGGGTACAGAAAGTGCCTGTACTTCAAGTTGACGGCCATAGTGCTGTACCACCAGCCCATCTAGATCTTGTGAAGTATCGACTTCTTCTTGGCGAGTTTTATGCTGTTTTTCAATACGACGTTGCTGTTGCTCAGTTAAACGACGCTTACGAATTAGAGCCATTCATATCCCAAAAAAACCATTGTTTGAAGACCGCAAAAATAGCACGAAGCTGGTATGGAATTACAGCGCAGAAGCAAGAAATTTGCTACTATTGATGTTTTTACGGCATTTTAGAACGTACATACATGAGCAGTACTTTAAATACACGATTAATTTGGATTGATCTGGAAATGACCGGTTTGGATACCGACAACGACCAGATTATTGAAATCGCAACAATTATTACAGATGATCATTTAAATGTACTTGCCGAAGGTCCGGTTTTGGCTATTCATCAACCTGATCGTATTTTAAATGCAATGGATGAGTGGAATACTCGCCAGCATGGCCAGTCAGGTTTAATTGAGCGAGTTCGCCGTAGTAAATTGACAGCTCGTGACGCTGAGTTACAGACTTTAGAATTCTTAAAAAAATGGGTTAATCCAAAAGTTTCACCAATGTGTGGTAACTCGATTTGTCAGGATCGCCGTTTCTTGCATCGTCTTATGCCTGAGCTAGAGCAGTATTTCCACTATCGTAATCTCGATGTGTCTACGATCAAAGAACTCTCAAAACGCTGGCGCCCTGAAATTATGAGCGGTCTGAAAAAGAATGCATCACATTTAGCTATGGATGACATTCGCGATTCAATTTCAGAGTTGAAATACTACCGCGAATATTTCTTCATTATGAACACTGATGGTAAAGATTGATTACGTTGTTCAAGTCATATGAAAGGGGGCAGTAGCCTCCTTTTTTATTGCTTATAAGACATCGTTACAATAATACCAAGGGGTAATTTGGCTTTCATATTCATTTTGCTTAAAATGATGTTTTAAGTTTATTTATTATAAAAAGAGAGCATTTATGCAAAGTAATAACCCGATACTGACTCGCGTTGAAACGGTCAGTGACTACAGTCAACCAATGACCGTGCAAGGTGCGATTCAAAAATCTGTGATGTTGACTATCATTGCTGCTGCAGTGGGTGTCGCTTTATTTTTCTATGCAGCCTTTACTGCAAATGTTGGTATTGCTTACGCAGCTTCAATTGTGGGTGCAATTGGTGGCTTGGTTTTAGCTTTAATCACAACGTTTAAACCAACGACTGCGCCAACTTTAGCAATTCCTTATGCTTTATTCGAAGGGGCATTTATTGGAGGTATTTCTTTTACTTTCCAGTTGAAATATCCGGGCGTTCCGCTTCAAGCCTTATTAGCAACTTTCGTTACCACTTTAGTGATGTTTGGTCTCTATAAGTTCCAAATTATACGCGCAACCGAAAAGTTCAAATCAGTTGTAATTTCGGCATCTCTAGCAATCTTTATTGTATTTATTGTACAGATGGTGATGCGTTTAGCGTTTGGTTCAAGCATTCCTTATATTTTTGAAAGCAACTGGTTGGGTATTGGTTTTGCTGCATTTGTTGCAGTCATTGCTTCACTTAACCTGATTTTAGATTTTGACTTGATCGAAACCAATGCAGCATACCGTGCTCCAAAATTCATGGAATGGTTGTGTGGTATTGCCTTACTTGCAACTTTAGTTTGGATGTATATCTCTTTCTTACGTCTACTTGGCTTATTGTCTGATGACTAAAAATGAGATGATAAAAAGTCGCTCCTAAATCGGGGCGATTTTTTTTCGTGCGATTTTTGAAAAAAGATGCATTATGCAATTTCGAAAAATGTTGAATATTGGCATTATGCTGGAAATTGTTTTGAGTGAGATCGGCATGACACAAGGACTTTTAGCAGGTAAACGCTTTTTGATTGCAGGCGTTGCTAGTAAATTATCAATTGCTTATGGTATTGCACAAGCATTACACCGTGAAGGTGCTGAGCTTGCATTTACTTATCCAAACGAAAAATTAAAAAAACGTGTAGATGAGTTTGCTGAGCAATTCGGTTCTAAACTTGTGTTTCCATGTGATGTTGCCGTTGATGCTGAAATTGATAATGCATTTGCGGAACTTGCAAAACATTGGGACGGCGTAGATGGTGTTGTACATTCAATCGGTTTTGCACCTGCACATACGCTTGATGGTGATTTTACTGACGTGACTGACCGTGACGGTTTTAAAATTGCTCATGACATTAGCGCATACAGCTTTGTTGCAATGGCACGTGCTGCAAAACCTTTGTTACAAGCTCGCCAAGGTTGTTTATTAACTTTGACTTACCAAGGTTCTGAGCGCGTTATGCCTAACTACAACGTAATGGGTATGGCAAAAGCTTCTTTAGAAGCTGGTGTTCGTTACTTAGCATCAAGCTTAGGTGTTGATGGTATCCGTGTAAACGCGATTTCTGCGGGTCCAATCCGTACTTTAGCTGCTTCTGGTATTAAATCTTTCCGTAAAATGTTAGATGCTAACGAAAAAGTTGCACCATTAAAACGTAACGTAACCATTGAAGAAGTGGGTAACGCAGCGTTATTCCTATGCTCACCTTGGGCTTCAGGTATTACTGGTGAAATTCTATATGTAGACGCTGGTTTCAATACTGTCGGTATGAGCCAATCTATGATGGATGATGAATAAGTCTTAAGATTTATTCAGACATAAAAAAAGCCGTAGTTGAAGGACTACGGCTTTTTTACTGGGCGCAAGTTATTGTGGCAATTCTTTTACAGGTGAACCACCTAATGCCTGCATAAGGGTGACATAAGTGTTGTATTGGCTTTGTTTGGTTTCAACAAGACTCAAGCGCGCAGTACGTGTAGTTTGCTGAGCATCGAGAAGTGTTTTTAACGCAACAGCGCCATAACGGTAACGTACTTCGGTTAAACGTTCGGTTTTTTCTGCAAGTTGAAGATTACGCTCTTGCAGTTCTACTTGTTTGTCGAGTTCTGTACGGCTTGATAACGCATTTTCTACATCAGCAAAAGCCTGATAAAGCGTTTGGCGATATTGAATAATCGCTTTTTCATAATCAAGATTACTAATCGCGATATCTTTTTTCATATCGTTATATTGCAAAAATGGCAAACTCAAACTTGCCCCAAGCGTGAGGGCAGGGTTGCGTAATAACTCGGTTAACGATGTGCTGCTTGAACCTAAACTACTGGTTAAGCTAATAGACGGATAGTAACTTGCTTTGGTCGCATCTTTGGTTGCCAGAGCCTTTCTTAAACGAAGCTCGGCTGCTTGCAAGTCAGGGCGGCGTGACAAAATATCCGCCGGTAAACCTGCACCAATAGCAGGAAGCGCTGTACGTGGTAAACGCTGTGGTTCTTGGATGTTGAGTTGCTGTACTGGCTCATGCAATAACACTGCAATGGCTGTACGTGTTTCCACAAGCTGTTGTTCAATTTGGCTTAAACTTGCTTTTTGGCTTTGAACAGACTGCTCGGCTTGCGTAAGGTCTAAGCCTGAAACTGCACCTGCTTTATACTGAGTTTGAACTAACTGATAAAGCTTTTGTGAAGTGGCTAAGCTCTGCTGTGCAGTTGCATAACGTTCATTTAAGTAGCCCAGTTGCCAGTAGAGTTTCGCTGTAGTGGCAATCAGACTTTGACCTGTAGACTGTAAGTCTTGTTCAGTCGCTAAAGCTTCCCATTTGCTCGCTTCGGTTTGGCGAGCAAGCTTGCCAAACAAATCAAGTTCATAACTTACGCCTGCACTTAAGGATAGTCCTTTAGCACTATCATCGCCTGAATTTAAGTCGAAAGTATGGCCTGTAGAAACATTTGAACTGGTACGTAAGCCTTGTTGATTTGCCGTTAAATCAGCTTTCAAGCGAGCTTGCTTTAAGGTAATTCCCGCTACAGCTAAATCGCTATTACGCTCTAATACGTTGTTTACGAGTTGGTTGAGCTGTGCATCTCCAAACAGTGTCCACCAACGGTCAGAGTATTGTTCAACTGATGCTGTTTTAGTTTTAGTCGTATCGTACTGAAAACTACCCGGAACCTGTACAGACGGTGCTTGGTAAGGCGTTTTAACCATTGCTGCACATCCCACAAGAGAACTGCTGAGGAGAAGTGCTGCGCTAAGTTTAGTCATTGAAAAAGACATGCAATTTTCCTTATTCTCGTGATAGTGCTGCAACAGGGTCAAGTTTTGCGGCATTTTTGGCAGGCAAGAAACCGAATACGACACCAATCAGTGTTGAGCAAACAAATGCTGCCACAATCGAAGTCGTTGAATATGCCACTGCAAAATTACCTGCGGCTACTTTGTTAATAAGTTGTCCTAACCCTAGCGAAAGTAATACGCCGAGAACACCACCAATTAAACACACTAAAATTGCTTCAATTAGGAACTGTTGCAAAATATCACTTTGTCGAGCACCGACAGCCATACGTACACCAATTTCTTGCGTACGTTCAGTTACCGAAACCAACATAATGTTCATTACACCAATACCACCAACTACCAGAGAAATGACGGCAATTGCTGAGACCAGAAGGGTCATGGTGCTGGTTGTTTTCTCAATGGTTTGACGGATACTGTCACTATTCATAGTGAAAATATCTTGGGCACCATGTCGCTGCGTTAATAAGTTAACGATGGCGTTTTCAGCAGCGCTGGTCGAGTATTTATCATTAATACGTACAACAATATTACGGACATGCGCTTGCCCTAACATACGGCTCATGACCGTGGTATATGGCATATACACATTAAGCGTATCATCTGAGCCCATACTACTGGTCTGAGGTTCAACAATGCCGATAATACGAGCCGGCACACTACCTAGTAAGACCACTTGCCCGATTGGGTTAGTACCATCACTAAAGAATTGTTTTTGCGTATTCGTGTCAATCACTACATCTTGTGAACGGTCACGTACACTACGTTGATCAAAAGTTTGACCATCTTTAAAAACCAGACCTTTTACATCAAAAAAATCGTTACTTACGCCATTAATGGTCGCGTTCGCTTCATTTTGTTGATAACGCATAGTTTTGGATGTGCTGACCATTGGACTGACCGCACTCACATAAGGCTGCGTCATTAATGCATCGGCATCGGCAGGGACCAATGTTTTAAAATTGGCCGTCTTGGAGTTATCACCAAAACCACGCCCTTGGAATACCGTAATTGTGTTAGTACCGAGGCCGCTAATATTTTCCAAAATCTGCTTTTGTGAACCATTACCAAGTGCGACCACGGTCACCACAGATGCAATACCAATAATAATCCCGAGCATGGTTAAAAAGGTACGCATACGGTGGGCATTCATAGACAGCAAAGCCATTTGGAACGCCTCAGATAAGCGGTCTAAAGTTGAACGCCAAGCTGAAATGCTTTTACCTTTTTTCTGCTTATTTTGTAGAGCAGGGGCAGCATCGGGGTCAGATTTAACTTCTTCTGTAGATTGGTCTGGAACATTAGGACGGTCACTAATAATTTCTCCGTCACTAATTTCGATAATACGCGTTGCATTTTTCGCAACTTGCATATCGTGCGTGACCAAAATAATGGTGTGACCAGCCGCATTGAGTTCACGCAAAATTCGCATTACCTCAATACCACTATGTGAGTCGAGTGCACCTGTTGGCTCATCGGCTAAAATCACATCACCGCCATTCATTAAGGCACGGGCAATTGAAACACGTTGCTGTTGACCACCTGAAAGTTGGCTTGGTCGGTTTTGTGTTTTTGTGCCTAAACCTAACTCGGTAAGTAAGGCAGTTGCACGCTGTTTACGATCTGAAGGTGTAACACCTGCATAAACGGCTGGAACTTCAACGTTACCTTCGGCTGACAAGTCACCAAGTAAGTGATAGCGCTGGAAAATAAAGCCAAAATATTCACGGCGTAATTGGGCCAACTGGTCAGGTTCTAGCTTACCGGTTTCTTGACCATTAACCTTGTAACTACCACTTGTTGGGCGGTCCAGACAGCCCAAAATATTCATAAGCGTTGATTTACCAGAACCGGACTGGCCGACAATCGCAACCAGTTCACCTTCATAAATGGTCAGGTCAATGCCTTTTAAAATTTGAATCGTGCTTTCGCCAGCAGGGAATTCCCGGACCAGATTGCTGACTTCAAGCAAAGCTTGTTTTGTCATGCTTACATTCCCATTGGACCATTACGGCGACGGTTATTACCACTATTTGCAGAGGCAGCAGAGTTTTCTGAACTATCCGCAATTACAACTTGATCACCTTGTTTTAATCCGGCAAGTACTTGTGCATTTACACGGTTATTAATACCTACCAAAATTTGTGTTGGTTTAGTTGTGCCATCTGCTTGTAAAACACGAACTACGCTCAAGGTTGCTTTGCCTTGTTCAATAAGTTGTTTTTGTTCAGGAGTTAAGTTTAAGCGTTCTAAACGGGCACCATTACCTGAGTGTTTTCTTTCGGCATTTGGAGTTGAAGCCGCTTTATCTGCTGACTGACCAGGTTTTTTCTGACCAGAAAATTGTTTGCTACTTAAGGCAGAAGATGGAACCAGTAAGGCATTTTTTGCTGAATCTAATACGATATAAACTTGAGCAGTCATATCAATACGCAATTTGCCATCTGTATTTGGAACGTCGAATAAAGCGTTGTAGTAGACAGCTGAGCTACTGGTTGAACTTGTAGTACTGTTTGACTCACTAGAAATTGAATCTGGCGCTGGCTCAATCTGACGTAATGTCGCATAACGCTTACTGTCATCGCCTAAAGTAGTGAAGTAGACTTTTTGACCTTTTTCTACTCGCATGATATCCGCTTCACTTACCTGCGCTTTAATCGTCATATTTTGCAGTTTTGCAATTTTAACGATCGTTGGAGCACTTTGGTTCGCGTTTACGGTTTGGCCTTCTTCAGTCACAATCGCAACAACGGTACCATCAGTTGGCGCAACAATACGGGTATAACCAATATTTGTTTGTGCTGTTGAACGAGTAACTTTCGCAGACTCGATTTGTGCATCTAATGCTTTGACTTGTGCTTGGGCTGTTTTATAAGCAGCTTCAGCTGACTCTAAATCTGCACGAGGTGTCGCATCTTGAGCATACATTTGTTGCTGACGACGATATTCGAGTTGCTTTTCATTTAAAGATGCCACTTGTTGAAGGCGCTGTGCCTCTAAGTTTTTAATATTGGCATCAGATGTTTTTAAACTGTTTTCTTGGGTGGTTGAGTCAATTTGTGCGATAAGTTGACCTTGTTTCACTTGATCACCAAGCTGCACATACATCTTTTTAACCTGACCGGATACCTGAGCACCGACACTAATGAGCTTGGTTGCATCAAGCGTACCGGTTGCAAGTACATTATTCTCAATATCTCCGCGAGTTACCTCAGCTGTAATATATTGAGGCTGCTGCTGTTTAGGTTTAAAAAACTTCCAAGCTAATGCAGCAATAACGGCTATACAGACGACAATAATAACGAGTTTAATGGGCTTTATTTTTGGCATGGCGAGAGGTCGAAAAGTCTAAAATTTTAATTAGTATAAGAGTCAATTGAGGATAAAACGTGAATTTTTATGATATTTCAACAAAGCAGACAAAGGATTTGACCGCTCTATTGTATAAATAATGTTTTCCCACACAACTCGGCAATCGCTTGTTGCATTAAATGTTCGGCATTTTCATTAGACATGCCTTTAATTGCCGCATCGATTTGCAAGAGTAGAGCAGACCATCCCAGAAATTGCTGTGGATTGAGTCTTCTTAAAGCTTGTTGGTATAAGCTAACTTTGGTTTTCCAAATACCGAGTTGCAAGGCATTGTGTGGCTGTTCAAACAACTGCATTAATAAACGCATTTCTTTACTTAATGTCCATAAGATCAGACTTTCTGGTTCACCCGAACCAATTAAATATTGGAAAATCTTAATAGACTGAGCAAGATTGCCTTCTAATAAAGCATCGCTTAAATCATAAGTGGTGTAACGAGACTGATCTTGCAAACAAGCATATAACTGTTCAATTTGGATCAGTTTCTGGTCTGGGAAAGTATCTCGTACGCGCATCAAACTATTTTTAGCAGCGAGTAAATTGTGCTCATGATGTTGCATGAGCCACTGCCAAGCATCATTGTCGAGTTGAATTTCGAGCTTTTCTGCTTCAGCAGCTAAAATTCTTTGGCGGTCTTGCGGATAGTTTGCAGTAAGAGCAACAACAACGCCGTTTGCTTCAACAACTTGGAAAAAAGCAGACTTTAAGCTACTGCTATCTTGTTTGGGTAAAACAATTAACAGCAGGTTGGTTTCATTATGCTGAATATAACTTTTAAGCTGTTTTAAACCATTTGCATCGGGCTTGATATTGCCGTGAACTTCAATAGCAAGTTGCTGTGAAAATAAAGACAAGCTGTTCAGGGCATTAAACACATTTTTCCAGTCACTCACACTACTAATATCATAGCGCTGTCTTTCAATGTCTTGTTGCTGCCAGCTTTTACGGAAAGTATCTAGTAAGTTTTGTTCAAGTAATGGTTCCTGACCATGCAGGATCCACGCACCCCGAGCTTCCGGAATGCGTTTAAGGGCTTGTAAGTAGTCAAGTTTCATTACTAAAGAATAGATAAATCTTATGGTTGAGCTTTTGGTAAGCGATTAGCTGAAATTTGACGAGTAATTTGCTGAGCAATGTCATCAATCACAATACGTTGCAAGTAACCTTCTTGCTGATTTTCAGTGTTGACAGTTGCCAAGTCGTATTGATAACTACGAGCTGCGGTTAAAGTACGTGGCTCGGTAATTTTATTCCCTTGACGGTCTTCAATTTGGAAAGTCACAGTCAAACGTAATAGAACTTCTGTAAGCTTACCATTTAGAAGTTGGCGACGAGGCGTGTACTCTAAAACATGAAGAACATAGGCGTCGTTGTCATTGGTGAGCTGAACGCCATTTGCTGTTAAGTACACTTTTAATTGTGTTTCTAAGTCATCGGTTTTTGCCGGTAACTCAAGGCTCAACTTTTTATAAACAAGTGGAGTCGCAGTCGGGTTAGTTCCTTTTAAATGGAAACCACACCCGACTAAGCCTGCACTAAGGCCTAAGGTTAAAACAACAGCGGCTAAACGTTGGGCTAAGTGCATGCTTGATCCTCTCATTAATACCTGTAATTAAACCACGAGGTTAACCAATTTGTTTGGAACCACAATTTCTTTTTTAGTTGGTCCTGTTAAGAACTGTTGAACTTCTGGTAACGCTTTAGCTTGAGCTAATAATTCATCTTTAGAAATATCAACAGAAACTTCAAGTTTACCGCGAAGTTTACCATTTACTTGTACAACAATCGTTTGGGTATTGCGTGTTAACGCAGAAGCATCAACTTCAGGGAAAGTTGCTTCTGTTAAGTCCGTACCAAACTGAGCCAATAAAGTCTGGCTTAAATGCGGAGCAAATGGAGCAAGCAACGTTAACAATGTTGTGATTGCTTCACGTTCTACAGCAACGTCGTTGTCATCTTTTGCTTCAAACTTATTGCTTGCGTTTAATAATTCCATTAATGCGGCAATTGCAGTATTGAATGCATGACGACGTTCAATATCATCACTTACTTTTTGAATCGTTTCGTGAGTCTTACGACGTAAATCTTGAGCGTCTTTAGACAAGTTTGCCGTATCGATTGCAGTTGCAGCGTTTCCTTTTTCAAGGAAGCTTGCTACCAGACGCCATACACGTTTCAAGAAACGGTTTGCGCCTTCAACACCTGCATCAGACCATTCTAAAGATTGATCTGGTGGAGCAGCAAACATCATAAATACACGTGCTGTATCTGCGCCGTATTGATCGATAATTGCTTGTGGGTCAATACCGTTATTTTTCGACTTAGACATTTTTTCTTGTCCGCCGATAATCACTTCTTGACCATCACCTGAATATTTTGCAGAAATGATGCGACCTTTCTCATCACGTTCTAATTCGATGTCAGCAGGGTTGAACCAAGTTTTCTTACCATTTTCCGCTTCACGATAGAATGTATCTGCAAGCACCATGCCTTGAGTTAACAGGTTGGTAAATGGTTCATTACCTTGTACAACGCCTTCATCACGCATTAATTTGTGGAAGAAACGTGCATAAAGTAAGTGAAGAATCGCGTGTTCAACACCACCAATATATTGGTTTACAGGAAGCCAGTTTTGAGCTGCTTCAGGTTTAACCATACCGCCAGTGAAGTCTGGAGATGCATAGCGTGCGTAGTACCAAGATGACTCTACGAATGTATCCAATGTATCTGTTTCACGGCGTGCATCGCCACCACAGCAAGGACATTTCGTTTCATAGAATTCAGGCATTTTATTAAGCGGGTTACCTGAACCATCTGGAACAACGTCAGTTGGTAATACAACTGGAAGTTGGTCTTCTGGAACTGTGACTTGACCACAAGTATCACAGTTAATCATTGGAATTGGACAACCCCAGTAACGTTGACGAGAAACACCCCAGTCACGTAAACGGAATTGAACTTTAGAGTTTGCTAAACCTTGTGGTTCTAATTTCGCAAGGAATGCGTCAAACGCAGCTTGGAATTCTAAACCGTCAAACTCGCCAGAGTTAACAAGTTTACCTTCTTTAGAACCGTACCATTCTTGCCACTCAGTTGCAGAGTAGTCTGCATCGTCAGCGCCTTTGGCATCAATCACTTGCTTAATTGGCAAGTTGAACTTGTTTGCAAATTCAAAATCACGTTCGTCATGTGCTGGTACAGCCATTACTGCGCCAGAACCGTAAGACATTAATACGTAGTTTGCGATCCAGACAGGAAGCTCTTCACCAGTTACAGGGTGTTTTACAAACAAGCCTGTTGCCATGCCTTTTTTCTCGGCTGTTGCCAAGTCAGCTTCTGCAACTGAACCCATGCGGCATTCTTCAATAAATGCAGCCAATTCAGGGTTATTTTCAGCAGCTTTAAGCGCAAGAGGGTGTTCTGCTGCAACAGCAACGTATGTTACGCCCATAAGCGTATCAGCACGTGTTGTATAAACGGTTAAGCCGTCAGCATAAATTTCGGTATTAGCAGATGGGAAAGTAATTTCCATACCTGTAGAGCGACCAATCCAGTTACGTTGCATGGTCAACACTTGTTGAGGCCAGCCGTCTTGTAGTGTGTCTAGGTCGTCTAATAATTCTTGTGCATAGTCCGTAATACGGAAGTAGTACATTGGAATATCGCGTTTTTCGACCAATGCACCAGAGCGCCATCCGCGACCATTTTCAACTTGTTCGTTTGCCAAAACTGTTTGGTCAACCGGATCCCAGTTTACTGTTGAAAGTTTACGGTAGATCAAACCTTTTTTATAAAGCTGAACAAACAACCATTGTTCCCAGTGGTAGTACTCTGGTGTACACGTTGCAAATTCACGGTCCCAATCAACAGATAAACCTAATTTTTTTAATTGGTCACGCATATAAGCGATGTTTTCAAATGTCCATTTTGCCGGAGCAACTTTATGGGCAATTGCAGCGTTTTCCGCAGGCAAACCAAAAGCGTCCCAACCCATAGGTTGTAGTACGGTTTCGCCTTTTAAACGATAGAAACGGCTAATTACGTCGCCAATTGTATAGTTACGCACATGACCCATGTGCAGTTTGCCACTTGGGTAAGGGAACATTGACAGGATGTAACGATGTTTACCTTCGACAGTGTCGGCAACTTTAAAGACTTTACGATTTTCCCAATCTTGTTGGACGGATGGTTCAATCGTGTTTGCTTGATATTCTGGGTCAATGTGAGAAATAGTCATAGACGTAAGCTATACAACGAAAATTGAAATGAAAGATTGCTGCACAGCATAGCGCAAAATAGAGGAAAATGTCAGTTTTTAGATCACGATTTTATCTTTTAATATGCGCTATAAAAATTTCCCAACTTATTCTTCTTTATTTTAAATCCGAGAAGAGTGGTGAAAGTATTCACCACTCTCATTTTACTTATCGTGGTGCTGAAGCTGATGGAGCAGGTGCGGGTGCAGCAGGTGGAGCTGCTACTGCAGGTGCAGTTTTTTCCTGCGTGGCGTTAGCTGCTTCTGGTACGGCTTTATCTGTTTTAGTCTGAGCTGGTTGTTCTGGGTTTGATGTCGGATTCTTCACAGAAGGCTGGGTACCGTAAGTTGAAACTTTGTTCAAATGTTTCGCACCCTTAGGTGGTGGCGTCGTGGTGTAATGTGTCGAGCCGTTTTTATCTACCCATTTATAATACTGCTCGGCCTGACTTTGAGTTGAGCAAACAAAAATTGCTGTGGTGATTGCTGTATATAAGCTTGTTTTTAAATAAGATAAATTCATATTAGATGTTCCCCAAAAAATACTGACTATATTTAAATAAAGTTTATAAATAAGCAATTTAGAATGCATGGTTTTATATAAAAAAGAGTGTTTTTTTAATAAAAATGGAGAGGGAATGAACAAATTTACGGCTTAATATTAGATTAAAAAAACAACAGCTAAAACTTTTTATGGAAAAACCATTTCTTTATTCTTGACTTTGTATATAGAAACAACAAAAATGCTTTCTCTAGTTTTATATGTATTTACTCGATCACCCTTCGAATAAATATCATGTTTTGTAATAGACATTCTCTCTAGCCGAGAGATTGATTTTACTAAAGTATGTATATCCAGACATGCTTTATTAATGTTAAAACAGCTTATACGGCTGAAAAACAGAAATTTTTCTATTGCAACGAAAACTAGACAATATGTGTGCTATAACAGTGCAGACAATTCAATGAATGAAACACTATTTGTGCCTTCCATAAATAGTGATAAAAATTTTAGGGTGAATCACGTTGGAACTTTTATCTGGTGGTGAAATGCTCGTTCGTGCTCTTGCGGACGAAGGCGTTGAACATGTTTTTGGTTATCCAGGCGGCGCTGTATTACATATTTATGATGCGCTATTTCAACAAGACAAAATCAATCATTACCTCGTGCGCCATGAGCAAGCTGCTGGTCATATGGCAGATGCCTACTCGCGTGCTACAGGTAAGACTGGCGTAGTACTGGTCACTTCTGGTCCGGGCGCAACCAATACAGTAACTCCAATTGCAACAGCTTATATGGACTCAATCCCAATGGTGATTTTGTCTGGCCAGGTTGCATCACATCTGATTGGTGAAGACGCTTTCCAGGAAACTGACATGGTTGGTATTTCACGTCCTATCGTGAAACACAGCTTTCAGGTCCGTCACGCGAGTGAAATCCCTGCAATTATTAAAAAAGCATTCTATATCGCGTCAAGTGGGCGCCCTGGTCCAGTTGTAGTTGATATTCCTAAAGATGCGACGAACCCTGCAGAAAAGTTTGCCTACGAATACCCTGAAAAAGTGAAGATGCGTTCATATCAACCGCCTTCACGTGGCCACTCTGGTCAAATTCGTAAAGCAATTGATGAATTACTTACTGCAAAACGTCCTGTTATTTATACAGGCGGTGGTGTCGTACAAGGTAATGCTTCTGCGTTATTAACCGAACTTGCACATTTACTTGGTTATCCGGTAACTAACACACTTATGGGGTTAGGCGGATTCCCGGGCGACGATCCACAGTTTATTGGCATGTTGGGCATGCACGGTACATACGAAGCCAATATGGCAATGCACCATGCAGACGTAATTTTGGCGATTGGTGCGCGTTTTGATGACCGTGTAACAAATAACCCAGCCAAATTCTGCCCGAACTCAAAAGTGATTCATGTCGATATCGATCCTGCGACCATTTCAAAAACGATTATGGCGCATATTCCGATCGTTGGTGCAGTAGAGCCTGTTCTTCAAGAAATGTTGGCACAGTTAAAACAGTTAAATGTGTCTAAACCAAATCCTGAAGCAATTGCGGCTTGGTGGTCTCAAATTAATGAATGGCGCAAAGTTCATGGTTTGAAATATGAAAACCCATCTGATGGCACCATGAAGCCACAGCAGGTTGTTGAAACTTTATATAAAGTAACCAATGGTGATGCCATCATTACTTCTGACGTTGGTCAACATCAGATGTTTGGTGCACTTTATTATAAGTACAAACGTCCTCGTCAATGGATTAACTCAGGTGGTCTTGGCACCATGGGTGTTGGCTTACCTTATGCAATGGCTGCGAAGCTTGCTTTCCCTGACCAACAAGTTGTTTGTATTACGGGTGAAGCTTCAATTCAGATGTGTATTCAGGAACTTTCAACCTGTAAACAATATGGCTTTAACGTAAAAATCTTGTGCTTGAACAACCGTGCTTTAGGTATGGTGAAACAATGGCAAGATATGAACTATGAAGGTCGTCATTCAAGTTCTTATGTTGAGTCATTACCTGACTTTGCCAAGTTAATGGAAGCTTATGGTCATGTAGGCATTCAAATTAATCATGCCGATGAACTTGAATCTAAGCTTGCAGAAGCAATGGCCATCAATGATAAATGCGTATTTATCAACGTTATGGTTGACCGTAGCGAACACGTTTATCCAATGCAGGTTGCAGGTCAATCTATGCGTGACATGTGGATTTCTAAAGGGGAGCGCATTTAATGAGACATATTATTTCTGTACTCGTTGAAAACGAAGCTGGTGCGCTTTCTCGTTTGGTGGGCTTATTCAGCCAACGTAACTACAACATTGAAACTTTAAATGTTGCACCAACCGAAGATCCGACATTATCGCGTTTGACGTTAACGACTTATGGCGATGACCATAAGATCGAACAAATTACGAAACAGCTCAACAAACTTGTTGAGGTGGTAAAAGTAGTTGATTTATCAGAAGGTTCACACATTGAACGTGAACTCATGCTAATCAAAGTAAAAGCATTAGGTGCTTCACGTGCTGAAATTAAGCGCACTGCGGATATTTTCCGTGCGCAAATTGTAGACGTGACACCAACAACCTATACCATTCAAATAGCAGGGACAACTGAAAAATTAGATGGTTTTATCGATGCGCTTGCAGAAAACACCATTCTTGAAGTCGTTCGCTCAGGTGTATCAGGTATCGCCCGTGGCGAAAAAGTTTTAGCCATTTAATTTTTTAAAAAGTATTTTAGCGGAGAACACAAATGCAAATTTTTTACGATAAAGACTGTGACTTATCAATCATCCAAGGCAAGAAAGTTGCGATTATTGGTTACGGTTCTCAAGGTCATGCTCATGCACTTAACCTTAAAGACTCAGGCGTAGACGTAACTGTAGGTTTACGTGCAGGTTCAGCTTCTTGGAAGAAAGCTGAAAACGCTGGTCTTAAAGTTGCTGAAGTCCCAGCAGCAGTTAAGCAAGCTGACCTCGTAATGATTTTGACTCCAGATGAATTCCAATCACAACTTTACCGTGACGTGATTGAGCCAAACATCAAAGAAGGCGCGACTTTAGCATTTGCTCATGGTTTCTCTGTTCTATATAACCAAGTTGTTCCACGTAAAGACTTAGACGTAATCATGGTTGCGCCTAAAGCTCCTGGTCACACTGTACGTTCTGAATTCCAACGTGGTTCAGGTGTTCCTGACCTAATCGCGATTCACCAAGACGCTTCTGGTAATGCACGTAACGTTGCGCTTTCTTACGCTTCTGGCGTAGGTGGTGGTCGTACAGGTATTATCGAAACTTCATTCCGTGAAGAAACTGAAACTGACTTATTCGGTGAGCAAGCAGTTCTTTGTGGTGGTGCAGTTGAACTTGTTAAAATGGGCTTCGAAACTTTAGTTGAAGCTGGTTATGCTCCTGAAATGGCTTACTTCGAGTGCTTACACGAACTTAAGTTAATTGTTGACTTGATGTTCGAAGGCGGTATCGCTGACATGAACTACTCAGTGTCTAACAACGCTGAATATGGTGAATACGTAACTGGCGTTGAAGTAATTAACGAACAATCTCGTGAAGCAATGCGTAATGCATTAAAACGTATTCAATCTGGTGAATACGCGAAGATGTTCATTCAAGAAGGTGCATTGAACTACCCATCTATGACAGCTCGTCGTCGTCAAAATGCTGCACATGGTATTGAAGTAACTGGTAATAAGTTACGTGCGATGATGCCTTGGATTCAAGCAAACAAAATCGTAGATAAAGAGAAAAACTAATACTCTTTTCTATTGTTTAAAAAGACCCTGCTTCATGCAGGGTTTTTTTATTTTAGAGCAGCTAAAACAAGTTTAAAAAAACATCATTAAGGTCAATTGACCTAGATTTAAGAAATCCTATATTTTTCATATAATTGGATGCTTAATTTTTGTTTACTTTATTGATTTCTAAAGTAAAAAATACTTGACCAAATGTTAGATAATGTTATTGTTTATAACTGACTAAAAAAGTCGAATTTACTAATTTTTCTTTAACGTGTTTAATTGTATTTTGTGCAATGAGTTGAACAAAATAAAAAAAAGTATTGAATAATCATGGAAGTCCAATATGGGTCATGTTGATTACGATAGCACATTGATCGTCGGCTCTTTTATTGCGGCTGGCGCTATTTGCTATATTGTGATTTCCATGGAGCAGTTAATATTTAAGCAAACTTATAAAAAGATTGAGCCGTTTATTCTATTACTTAATGGATTATTACTCGCAGCAGCGATTAGTATTGTCCATATTGTCGGCATGCATGCTTACCATTTATTTGAAGCAGCTTCTTCGAACGTTCCTTTAATTACACTGTCTTTTGGAATTAGTGCTGTACTTTCAAGTGTCGCAATTTGGCTCACTTCCCGTTTTACACTACCATTATTTAGGTTGGTTTTAAGCTCAGTCATTATGGGCATTGGTATTTCAGCTTCATATTATGTGAGTATGCTGGGCTGGAATATTGATATTTATAAGAAAGATTACACCTCATTTCTCATTTTATTTTCTGTCTTAATTGCCATGAGTGGTTCAGGTCTAGCTTTTTTGTTGGCCTATAAATTAAAAGAGAGCGAGCGTAATCGAGTAAGTTTAAAACTCGCTTTTGCAGTCATGATGACTTTAAGCATTATGGGCATGCACTATACGGCACTCATTGCGACTAATATTACCGATAAATTTGTGAGCCAATATCAGGCTGAACATGACCTGTTGCTGTTTACTATTATTCTAGTTACATGTCTGGTGCTGGTCGCGAGTTTTATTGTCGCCGTGCTGGAACAACGACTGAACCAACGAAATTTAGAACTCCGTAAAGCCAATAAAGAACTCGCCAATCTCTCCATTCAAGATAACTTAACTAAATTACCAAACCGACTTTATTTAGTTGATTACGCAGAAGTTCTTTTGTCAGATCATCGTTATAAAGACCAGAAAATTGCTTTTCTCTATATTGATTTAGACCGTTTTAAATCGGTAAATGATGGGCAGAGTAAAACTTGAAGTGCGACATAAACCACCTAATTAATTTAAAGGGTTTATGGAGTATATAAAATTGTCATACCATCATCTTAACTTTGAAGATCGTACTGCATTAATGCTTGAGTCAAGAAAAGAAGGCTTTTCAGCCAGAAAATTTGCTGAACTCATTAAAAGACATCCTAGTACGATCTATCGTGAGCTTAAAAGAAATAGCATCAATGACGTTTATCAAGCTCGATATGCTTCTGATAACACCTTCGCTAGACGTAGACGTGGTCACAGAAAACTCAAAATCGATTCAATCCTCTGGAAATTTATTGTTGAAGCGATCCGTTGTTTATGGTCTCCTCAG